>NZ_BAAAMR010000213.1:0-6751 GCF_039529375.1 Actinomadura napierensis | reverse complement strand
GATCCTTCCCGGCCGAGGCATCGGCCCCAGCCTTCCGGATCACCACCCCACCCACACGATCTTTCGGACAGTCCCCGTCACTGCCCCGAATGATGACACCGGCCCGGAGGGGAGGTCTGGTCGCCACCCCGGCGCAGCTCATACATTTGAGCTGAATCGCCTCAAGGAGCAACGGCGGTGCCAGCCCCGGTATGTCATCGGGTGGGGTTGGCCGGGGCGCTGCCTTACGACAGACGGGCGGGTTGATGCTGACATGGATTGAAGCCGTAGCGTGCGGCGCGTGTGGCGGACTGATCACCGAGGTGGTCGTTACCTTCGGGCGGCTCCATGCCTGGCAGCAGGCGCGGCATGCTGCCAGGATGGCAACCGGCCCGCTTCCCCGCCTTGGCGCCTTCGTTGATCCTCTCGCGGACTCGCTCTCCGCACTCTTGCGCGTGCTGCTAGGGAGCGCGGCCGGGTGGCTGTTGCATGCCGAGATTACCGGTGTGTACGCGGCGGTGACCGTGGGCGCGTCCGCGCCCGCACTGCTTGCCCAGGTGGGCAGGGCTACCAGCGCAGCCGACGTCCTGCGCGTCGAATCCGGGAGCGCGGATCCCCACACATCCCTACCCGATGTGCCGCACGCATCCCAACCCGGTCCGTCGCCAAGGCTTCCTCCTGTTTCCGGCGAGGAGGCCTCATGAGTGGCGCGGCTGCGTTTGGTCGGCGCATTTGGAGCTCGTTCATCGGCGGACGGTCTTCTCCCTCTTCGCGCACAAGGCAACGTGGACGCGATGGGTACAGCCTCGTACAGCGGCTTTGGGCTTCGTTCATCGGCGTCGACCTGCCTCTTTCGCGCCTCGTCGCGGCTTCGGGGCCTGAGGCCTCGGTCGGCAGCCCGAGATCGTTCCTTCGACAAAGTTCGTCTCGGAACGTCAATGAGCCGGGATGGTTTGCGCTGCCAGCGATTCCGGTGGTCAGTGGCCTGACCGCTGCGGGATCTGAGGTGGTGGTACTTGAGGAGTCATCCCCCGACGGCCTGGCCAGGTACTTGGTGCGCAGCCATGGGACGGAACCGCCTGTTCATAGCCTTGAGGTGGTGCTGAGTGGGGTGGACGCCACCTTGCCGCTGATGTCCGCGGTCAGGTACGCCAGGACGGATGGGAAGGAGAAGGTACTGCTTGTGCCGGCGACGCGAGCACAGGTCGGTCCTCCCGCCTCCTACGTTCAGCTTCCTGATTTCGCGGCCGAGACATCGTCGATCGGATGGGCAGCCAACGGTCCCGTTCCAGTGACCGCAGGCGCTACTTGGGATGCCGAGACCGTTGCCGACTCAGTCCGCGCGGCACGTAACGAGACGACCCGCGATGCCTGGCGACAGGTGCGTGATCTCGTCAGCGACGACCTGCGCAGCGTGATCGACGGTGCACTGGAATGAGCCGGACCGATGAACCAAGGCACACGCGGCCGCCATCAGCAAGCCAGTTCCCGGATCGGGCAGCACTAGTTGACCTCATCGAGCGCGCGAAAAGCCCACAGGCCGCTTTAAGAGAGGCGCTCGGTGAACGGCAACTGCTGTGGAAGTGTTGCAGTGAAGCGGTTCGGACCGACCCGTCCTGGTTACTCGACGGGCGCTGCGAGCAACTGCGTTCCTGGTTTGAGGAAACGGCCCCAGACCGCGTGGCCGACTCGGTGACGGCAGCCGACCACGCATGGCTTCTGGGCCGATCCCTGAGCACCCCGGAGGACCCGACTGGGGAGCACGAGGCTGCGCTGGCCCGGCTGGCGGAGGCATGGAGGCAGAGCAAACTGGTGTCGGCGGAGGCGGCTACCGGTCCTGCCCAGCCCTCTGGGAAGGGCATCGATGGCCTTCCACCACGCGTCGCGGGCACGCTGATGTCGATCACCAAGCAGCTTCAGAACTCATGCGACGGCACGATCGAGAACTCCGACCCGACCGGCCCGCAGAGCATGCTCGTAATCGCCGCACTGTTGATGGCGGGTGCGAAACCGCGCAAGCGACCCGTCGTCAGCATGCCTGTCGTGTTCGGACGCTCCACCGCCCCGAATGGACAGGCCGCTGCAGAGGAGGGGGTCACCGGCGTCCTAGAACTGCGTGAATTTCTGGCAGGTCCGGTCGGGTTGTACCCCGATCCACGAGCGATGGCGGGAGCGTACAGCCCGAACGACCAGTTCGCCGACTCGCTGGGCCGCGCATGGCTTACCGCTGGGCCTCGCCGCCAGGGCCGCTGTGTGTTGTGGCGCTTGGTCCTGTCCGAAGGTCCCGTGCCGATCACGCGCTTCGAAGGCCCCTCACTCGGCGTGGCATTCGCACTCAGTCTGCGTGAACTCTTGCGCTATCCGCCGACCCGCCGGCCAGCCGTGACCCGGCTTCGCAACATCTTCTACGGGCTGCGGCCACGGACCGCCGTGACCGGCGAGCTAAGCGCCGATGAACGCCTCGCCAAGGTCAGCGGCATGAACGCCAAACTGCTGGCCGCACACCGCGAGGGGTTACGACTCATCGCACCCGAGGCGAACCAGCCCGACCTCGTCAAGGCGCCTGACCCCAGCGAGGTGAAGTTCGCCGCGACCTTAAAACAAGCCGACCGATACGCCCGACGATTCCGCACCGGCCGTCTGGCCATCGCCCTGTCACTTCTAACCACTGCCACCGCTACCGGGCTGACGGTGGCCTACCAAGGCGCGGCGGCCACAGAGCGGCTGGCGATCGCGCATCGGCTCGCCAACGTGTCACAACGCCTCCTCCAGACCAATGTCGGGCTTGCCGGACTGTTTGCGGTGCAGGCTTACCGTTACAGCAACGATCCACTGACCCGCGCCGCGCTCTTCCAATCGGTCACCACCAGCCCCCACCTGGTCGGCAGCGTGCAGGCGAGCGGGCCCATCTCCGCGCTAGCCGCTTCGCTGGACGGGAACCTCGTACTCGCCGGGACAGGGCGGGGCAAGGTTGAGCAGTGGAGCCTTGCTGGCGACACCGTCGCCCCAGCTCGGCTACTCGGCCAGCTGCGAGGCCCCGTCACCGCCGTCGCGGCCGATGCCGATGGCGGCACCGTCGCCGCGATCGACCACGGCACGGTCCGAATCTGGACGTCCGCACAGCCGGTCCCGGCACCACGGATACCCACGGGACAGCGGCTCACAGCAGTGGGGGTCTCTCCATCGGGACGCTTCATCGCCGTGACGGCAGGCCATTACGACGCCCCACCCACGATGTGGGTCCTGGACAGAACAACGGGGAATACCTCTCACCTTAAGCTCGACCTGCAAACCGACCCGAGCGCCATCGCCTTTCCAAGTGACTCTGACGTGGTAACCATCGAGGACAGCTTCGGGGGTTGGGAACGGTTCTCCCTCCCGCAGTCAAGCAGAACCGCCGGGAGCGCGGTCGGCTATGGCGTCCATAATCAGGCCTTCGCGCTCGCCCCGGACGGCGGTTCTTTCAGTTATGCCCACGGCGATTCGACACTTCCAATCTGGAGGTCCAAAGGTATCCAGCGCATCGACAACCCACCCCTGCTGGCGCAAACTCATGCCAGTTCCCCGACGGCGGCGCTGGCTCTCAGCCCTGGCGGTTCTTGGGCTGCCGAGGCTGCCGACACCAGCATTTACGTCTCGCGTGCAACGGCGCCGGGCAAGACACCATCCACTCCGGTCACTCTTGCCGGAGCAGGAGCGGTCTCTGATGGCGCTCTTACCTTCCTCGGCAGAGGTGGTACCAGACTAGTCTCGGCCACTGACGACGTGTGGAGCCTGTGGGATCTCGCGCGGTACTCCCGTATCTCCACAGCCATGGCAGTAGACATCCCTTTCAGTTGCAATGCATGCAACGAACCAGAGGTCATACTGTCCCCGAATGGCCGCTCCGCAGCGGTGATCAACGGATTTGGGGCGGCACTTGATGTCCAAAGCCTGAACCCGTCTAGTGTCGAGCCGTACTCGCTGGAGGGTCCATTGCCCGGCGGGCAGCGGTATGCAACAGCACTATGGCAGGGTAATAACACTGGACTCATTATGGTGTCTCCTGATGACGGCAGCGCCCAAATCATCTCCTTTGCAAAACAGTGGCCGCAGACCATAGGAACTTGGGCGCCACTCAAGGCGTCCGACCCGGTTGTGCTGCTGCGATATCTCCCTGACAGCCACCAGGTGGCCGAGGTGGACAAGTCCGGCACGATCCGCTTCCGTGATGCAGCGACAGGGAAAGTACTGCGACAAGTAAACGGCCCCAGAGACAGGGCCGATAAAAATTCCTGGGATCTCCACCGAGACGAGGTGGCCCTCGATCCGAACACCGACCACGCCGCAGTGATCGACACCCCCCCGGACGGCCTATTCAATCCTAGCAACATTAAGATCGTCGTCACCGACACGGCCACGAGCCACTCCCGAACACTCCCTGGCCAGGACGCCATGGGCGTCGCCTACACAAAGGACCGCCTGCTAGTCCAAAGGCGGAACGGCGATCTGGAGATCTGGAGCGCATCAGGCGACCGACGCCTCGGCACCCTCGACGGCACACCCGACACATCAGTGGGCCCCGTCGTCAGCGGACCAGGCCTCATCGCTGAAAAAGCATCAGACGACACCGTCCGACTCATCGATCTTCACTCCGGTCTTGCCCTTGGCACTCTTGTGCTCCCCGTCGGCTACCGAGAAGCCTCAACCGGCCTGGCATTCTCCGCGGACGGCACCACGCTGGTCACCGCCACCGAGTCCATCGCGAACCCGGCGGCCGGTGACACCGGCGTCCTGATCGTTTGGAGGCTCAGCCCGGGGCTCTGGATCCACGCCGCCTGCACATCGGCCGGCCGAAACCTCACTCCCGACCTCTGGAGGCAGTACGTGGGCACCCACGTCCCATCCGACCTGACCTGCACGATGTGACTAACCTCGGACTACTCAAGGTCGGACTGCTTAAGACAGGGCTGCGACACCTCCAGAAGACCGGCGATCACGCAACTCAGCCGCCCAGCCCGTGTCCACCGAGGTGATCGCAGTAGCGACCCTGCACTTGCCGGAAACATGTCCGAGCAGGTCAAGCGGCATGTTCCTACTCGTTGGAGATCCCGCCCAGGCGTTGCGTTCTCCGGATGCTCAGGTGGGCGATCTGGTCTGGTTCGTTGATCGGCGGAGGCAGTGGCTTCAAGGGGCGTGCGTTGGCGATGCCCTGATGGGGCCGATGTTGGTTGTAGAAGGTCTCGAACTCGCGGAGGGCGTGGAGCAGGTGCCGCTGGTTCCAGATCAACGTGCGGTCCAGGAGCTCGCGGCGGCAGGTCTGCACCCACCGCTCCATCACCACGTTCATCCTGGGCATCCGCACCCCGGTCAGCACCGTCTGGATGCCGGCATCGGCCAGGACGGCGTCGAGCAGGTCAGGGAACTTGGCGTCCCGGTCGCGGATCAGGAATCGTGCCCGGCAGCCGGCGTCCTGAAGGTCCATGACCAGGTTCCGGCCGCCTGGGTCACCCACGCTGCGGTGGGGTGGGCGGTGGCGCCCAGAACCCGGACGCGGCGGGCGTGGTGCTCGATGACCGACAGCACGTACATCCGCGCACCGGTAAGCGTGACGGTCTCCAGGAAGTCACACGCCAGCAGCGCCTCGGCCTGCGAGCGCAGGAACCCGGCCCAGGTGGTGGAGGCACGCTCAGGTGTCGGGTCGATACCGGCGTCGTTGAGGATCTCCCAGACGGTGGAGGCCGCGACCTTGACACCGAGCACCAGCAACTCATCGTGCACCCGCCGGTAGCCCCAGCCCGGGTTCTCCCGCACCAGACGCAGCACCAGCAGCCGGATGGAGCGGACGGTGGGCGGCCGGCCCGGCCGCCTGGGTTTGGACACCAGTCCGATCTGGTCGGCGGCGGCACGCGTGAGGACGTCCAGTACGGCGGCGGTGCCGGCACTGGGGTCCAGCCAGGGGGAACGGACTTGGGCAGCAGCGATACGCATGCCTGTGATCATGCCTGGTGGGCGTGAGTGAGCCTCTTCTGCCCTTCAGCCGCCAGCGACTCGGCGCACTGACAACAACCGGCTCTGACCCACTCTCGATGAACGGATGACTGAGCATGGTCTCCGGTCAGCGGTAGTGGAGTACTCGGACCCGTAGGAGGTCGAAGTTGGCGCGGCCGAACATCTGACGCTTCAAGAATTTGATCTTGTTCACGTTGCCTTCGACAGCGCCGCTGCTGTGCTCCAGAGTCGGCCCGGCTTGCACGGCGTCGTGGTCACGGCGCAGACCGGTGGCGAAGGCAGCCAGATGAGTCGACTCTCCGACTTCGGCCGCGATGATCCAGTCGTCGAGCAGGTGGCCGTTGCGGGTGGTCATCATCGCGGCGAAGCCACGGACGTGGCCGGCGGCGTCGGCGAGTTCGGGACAGCGAGCCAGGACCTGCTCCAGGCGGGACTTGTCACTTGGGTCCAGCCGGTCGGGATGGGTCATGATCCAGCCGGTGACGCGGCGGGGTTTGGGCGGCGGGCAAGGCTCTTGCCGCACTTTCTGGTGCCCGCGTAGTGGCTGGAGCCAGCCCTGGACAGCGCGTTGGCTGCCGGCGAAACCGTGGGCCTTGATCTCGGCGTGGAGCTGAGCGGCGTTGGTGCAGCCCTGATTCCACCGGCGAGTGAGGTGGGGCTTGAACTCATCCAGCTTGCTGGCGCGGCCCAGTGCCGGGGCCAACAGTGAGGTTCCCCCCGTTTCACGGCCACCTGGGGTGAGATGGGTCAGCCGGTCGGTGGTGAGGTGCGGTGTTGTTCC
>NZ_BAAAMR010000212.1:0-6904 GCF_039529375.1 Actinomadura napierensis | reverse complement strand
GGGATCTCGGCCCGTCCCGCGCGGTCCGCCGGCGGCCGGCCCGGCGCGGCCGGTCGGCCACCGCATGCGGTGGCGCGGATACGGCCGGGCGGGGACGGCCGCATCCGCGAGCGTCCTGTCCAGCAGGCACGCGGCGGGGGCCGCGCGGACGTTCTCGGTGGACTGCCCAAAGCGTCGTGTCGGCGGCCCGCCGGTGTCAACGAATCCACCGCGCACTGGATTTTCAATCCCGGTGAACGGCCCCGCTGAAATCACTGAAAAGGCCGTCCGAGCAGCGCGGACGGCGTGACCGGCCGGTTGCCGGGCACGCCGTCCGCGGAGCCGGGCGGACCCCGGTCGCCGTCAGGGCGCGATGCGCTTGCAGAGCCAGGCGAGCGCGATCGGGTAGCGGTAGTCGATGCCGCCGTGCCCGGCGTCGAACAGCTCGAAGTGGATCACGTCGGCGGACACCCCGGCGTCCAGCAGCGCGCTGTGGAACGCCTCGGCGCCCACGTCCAGGAACCACTCGTCGCGGGTGCCGCCGTCGATCCAGATGGCGCGCTGCGAGCGCATCGCGTCGGCGTGGCCGGGCACCATGCGCACCGGGTCCCAGGCGAGCCAGCGGTCCCAGACGTCCCGGCGGAGGACCCCGGTGACCGGGTCGAACGGCAGTTCCGGCGTGCCGTCGTCCCGGGCCGAGTAGCAGACGGCCATGCCGAGGATGTTCAGCAGCTCCATGTCCTCGGGCTTGGTGAAGGAGACCCGCGAGTTGAAGTCGTCCCACCAGCGCGCGATGTCGCCGCCGTACTTGCGCAGGTGCCGGACGCACTTGGGGAACTCCGGCAGGTAGCAGTACTCGAACAGGGCGTCGCCGGCGTGCGTGGCGAGCGCGCCGAACAGGTCGGGACGGAGCATCGGCGTGATCATCGCGCCGTAGCCGCCGCTGGACTTGCCGCTGATCGCCCGGTGCTCCGGCGCGTCCAGCGTCCGATAGCGAGCGTCCACCCACGGGACGACCTCGTCGCAGATGTAGGAGTGGTACTTGCCGGTACCGGGCGAGTCGACGTACTGGCTGCCGCCGTGCGCCGTCCAGGCGTCCACGAAGACGACGATCGCGGGCGGGGCCTCGCCGGAGGCGAACACGGCGTCGGCGGTCTCGGGGAACGGCTGCCGGTACGGCGTCCGGTTCCGCCATATCCCGACATGCCCGGTGAAGCCGGTGATCACGTAGACGGTCGGGTAGCGCCGCTCCGGCTCGTCGTCGTAGCCCGGCGGGACGTACACCAGCAGCGGGCGTTCGTGCGGGTCCTTCAGCGGGTTGCCGCGCAGCAGCTCGCTGCTGACGACGTGCTCCTCGAGACGTCCGGCGAATTCGGCGGACCACGGCAGCATGCGCACTCCCTCGTGTCACGGGCCACTCGATCATCTCGACGCTAACCCAGCCCCTCGCCTCCCGGGTGACCGCATCCCGCCATGTGCGGGAGGATGCCGGGCGGGCATGTCACAGAACGCCTCCCGATCCGGTCCACCTCCTGACGGAAGGAGACGAGATGACTGAGAACGCCGCCCGCCTGCGCGACCTGCACCGGCCCGGCGACCCGCTGCTGCTGCCGAACGTGTGGGACGCCGCGAGCGCCAAGATCGTCGAAGAGGCGGGGTACCCCGCGCTCGCGACCGCCAGCGCCGCGATCGCCGCGATGCTCGGCTACCCCGACCACGAGGGCGCGCCGGCGGAGGAGATGTTCGCCGCCGCGGGCCGGGTGATCCGCGCCGCCTCCGTCCCGGTGACGGTGGACGCCGAGGCCGGGTACGGGCTGCCGGCGGAGGAGCTGGTGGAACGGCTGCTGGCGATCGGCGCCGCCGGCTGCAACCTGGAGGACACCTACGCGGGCACGCTGGCGGAGCCGGAGAAGCAGGCCGAGTACCTCGCGGCGGTCCGCGCCGCCGCGGGCGACGCCCTGGTGATCAACGCGCGCGCCGACACGTTCATCGCCGGCGTGCCGGACCCGGTGGACGCCGCGATCGCCCGCGGCCGCCTCTACGTCGAGGCGGGCGCGGACTGCGTCTACCCGATCACCGCGCCGCCGGACACGGTCGCCGCGCTGGTCGAGGGCATCCCGGGCCCGGTGAACGTGAACGGCTTCCCGGGGACGTCGCTCGAGGGCCTGGCCGCGGCGGGCGCGGCCCGGGTGTCGTTCGGGCCGATGCCCTATTTGCGGGCCCTGGACTCGCTGAAGGAGTTCGCGGGACGCGTCCTGCGCAGCGAGGATCCGTACGCCTGATCGCCTGCGGGGCGTCCGGGTCGCCGGGCGCCCTTGCAAGCGCTTGCTTACTGATGGCACAGTGATACGGAAATCGCTTCTCTGTACCAGGAGTGAGGCCCGGATGACCGCGACCGCCACGTCCACGGAGCGCCCCCCGAAGATAGTCTTCGACGCGATCTCCGGCATGGCCCTGTCCGCCGCCGCCGCGAACGTCGTCATGCAGCTCTCCCGCCTGCCCGTCGGGCACGGCGTCGCCGAGAGCACCGTGGACAGCGGCCGCGTCGACAAGCACCCGATCAAGCGCGCGCGCACCACCCTCAGCTACATCGCCGTCGCGATGCTCGGCACCGAGGACGAACGCCTCGCCATGCGCCGCGAGGTCAACGGCGCGCACAAGCACGTCCGCGCGAAGGAACCCGTCCCCTACAACGCCTTCGACCGCGACCTCCAGCTGTGGGTCGCCGCGTGCCTCTACTGGGGCACCGAGATGATCTACACGATGCTCTACGGCGACCCGACCCCCGAGCAGGTCGACGCCCTCTACCGGCACGGCGCCCGGTTCGGCACCACCCTCCAGATGACCGAGGACATGTGGCCCCCCGACCGCGCCGCCTTCGAGGAGTACTGGACCGAGTCCCTCAAGAAGATCGAGATGGACGACGTCACCCGCGGCTACCTGCGCGACCTCACCGAGCTGCGCTTCTTCCACGCGCCCGTGCGCTGGACGCTCGGCCGGCTGCACCGCTTCCTCACCCTCGGCTTCCTGCCGGAGCCCTTCCGCGACGAGCTCGGCTACTCCTGGACCCCGCGCGACCAGGCCCGCTTCGACCGGTTCGCCCGGCTGCTGGCCCGCATCAACCGCGCCATGCCCCGTCCCCTCCGCGAGTTCCCCTTCAACGTCTACCTGTGGGACGTCAGGCGGCGCATCAAGAAGAGCCGCCCGATCGTCTGACGGCCGTCAGATCGTCTGACGGCCGTCACGGGCGCCTGTTGTCGAGGAAAGCGGCGATGAGCGGCGCGATCTCCGGCAGGTGGTCCTCCAGGGCGAAGTGCCCGGTGTCGAAGACGTGGAGCTCGGCGTCCGGGACGTCGCGCAGGTAGGCGTGCGCGCCGGGCGCCGGGAAGAACGGGTCGTTCGCGCCCCAGACGATGAGCGTGGGCGGGGTGTGCTCGCGCAGCCACGCCTCCCAGGCGCCATAGCGCTCGACGTTGGAGTGGTAGTCGAACGCCAGCGCGACCTGGGCCTCCTTGCGTCCGGGCAGGTCGAGGAAGTGCTGGTCGAGCGTCCAGCCGTCCGGCGCGATCGCGGCGGTGTCGGCGACGCCGGACTCGTACTGGCCGCGCGTCCCCTGGAGTGTGAGCAGGCCGCGGATCGTCTCCTCGGCGCCGTCCTGGCCGGGGCGCAGCGCGATGAAGTCGCGCGCGCCGTCCGACAGGCCGTCCTCGTAGGCGTTGCCGTTCTGGACGATCAGGCCGGCGATCCACTCGGGGTGGCGTTCGGCGAGCCGGAAGCCGACCGGGGCGCCGAAGTCGAACACGTACATGACGAACCGGGTCAGACCGAGCCGCCGCACGAAGCCCTCGGTGACGTCGGCGAGCCGGTCGAAGGAGTAGGCGAAGCCGTCCGGGGCCTCGGTGTGCCCGAAGCCGGGATAGTCGGGGGCGATCAGCCGGTAGCGGGCGCCCAGGACGTCGATGAGGCGGCGGAACTGGTGCGACGCGGACGGGAACCCGTGCAGGAGCAGCAGGACGGGCGCGTCGGCGCGGTCGGGGATCGACTCCCGGTAGAAGACGCGGACGCCGTCGACGTCCAGGTACCGGTGAGCCGTCCGGGCGACGGAGGGGAACGTCATGGCTAACGCCTTTCAAGACTGAAGATGCGTTAGTTATAGCCACCGACAATCTAACGTGTCAATGCGGAGATGTAGCATTAGAAGCATGAGCGATCTCGTCCCGCTGACCGGGGAGCCCCTCGCCCTGGACCTGATCAACACCCGCACGGCTGCCGCCGACCTGCTCGCCACCCCCGACGACCTGCACGCTTGGCTGCAACTCCAGGCCGGACGGCTCCCGGACGTCGCTTCACTCGACATACACGACGTATATCCCATACACACCGTACGCGAGCATGCGGCGAACGCGGTCGAGCGCGCCCGGCACGGCCAACGCCCGGACGCCGCCGACCTGACCGCGCTCAACGACCTCCAGCGCGCCGCACCCGCCATTACCGAGCTGACCTGGGACGGCGCGGCGGTCGCCGCCGCACGCCGCCGCTCGGGCCCGGCCGGGGCACGGCTGGCCGCATGGCTCGCCGAGGCCGCCGCCGACCTCCTCGCCGACCCGGCGGCCACCCGGATCCGGCAGTGCGCGGCCGACGACTGCGTCCTGCTGTTCCTGCCCGCCCACCCGCGCCGCCGCTGGTGCTCGGCCGCCCGCTGCGGCAACCGCGTCCGCGTCGCCCGCCACTACCAGCGCCACAAGCCCGGCTGATCCTGCGTCATCGATGGGCGAGGACGTTGATCACGCGGCCGTCGGGGTCGCGGACGAAGAACCGCCGCACGCCCCACTCCTCGTCCTGCAGGGGATGGACGATCTCCGCGCCCCGCTCGCGCATGGCCGCGTAGGCCGCGTCGACGTCGTCCACCTCCACGCTGATGTCGGGGTTGACCGGCGCCGTCCTGTCCGCGGACATGAAGCTGATCTGCGCCTTCTCCTCCGCCGGAGAGGCGAGCGTCATGATCCAGCCATGGTTCATGACCTCCTCGAAGCCGAGCAGACCGTAGAACTCGCGGTTCTCCTCAACGGCCTCGGAACGGACATTGGGCACGACACGGCGAACGGTCATTGAGCTGCTCCAGGGAAGACGTGTTCTCGGGGACGACGCTATGCGTCCGAGGCACGACGGTCTTGGACGAATGGGAGCCGTGTCGCCGGACGGTCAGCCGTGGCGGTGGCGGCGGACCGCATAGGCGGCCGTGACGGCGGCGAGCAGCGGGCCCCAGGCGACCAGCGGCAGGTAGCAGGCGTAGAGGATGGCGGCCTTGGCGCCGTGCGGCATCTCCGGGTCGTCGCCGCCGAACCCGAAGGACAGCGGCGTCCACAGCAGCATCAGCGCGACCGACCCGAGCGACGCCGGGACGATCGCGGCCAGCGGGCGGATCGGCCGGCCCCGCAGGACCGGCACCCAGCGCGGCCACACCTCACCCCACGGCCGGACGAGGCCAAGGCTGAGGAAGGCGAACGTCTCGGACGCGGCCGTCAGCGCGATCACGTAGGGCAGCATGAACCAGGGACCGTTCGCCGGGTCCTGCGACCCGGTGAAGCCCGCGGGCAGGCCGAGAGCGAACAGGATCCGCCAGATCCCGGCCGGAACCGCGCACCACATCGTCGCCTGCGCCGCCCAGTCCGCCCAACGAGGCACCGGCCCCCGCATCCTCTCGCCCGCCCCGACGGCGGTCATCGGATGGCTCCGAGCGCGTGAGCGGCGGGCTCACCGGACCCGGTGGCCAGCATGGCCCCGGCGATGAGTGCGGTGAGCACGGCGACCACCGTGACCTTGATCCTGACTTTCCGGGACATCGCAGCCTCCTGTTCTCGCGATGCCCCCACACTCCCGCCCGTCCCGCCGAGCCCGCCTCCCCCGAGCGGGCCATCCGCTTCCCCCGTCAGGACGGGCCGCCGCCGCGCTCCTCACTGGATGACCGCCTGAACGAGACCTCGAAGTTGAGCAGGCCCTCATACCGGCCTCTTGCCGTCCGCCCGCACGACCGCCAGCTCGCTCCCGGCCGCCCCACCGGATGCGGTCGGCACGCTGGTGGCCGATTCACCCGGCCCCAGACGTCCGCCGACGGGTAACGGCGCCCGGCCCCACCTGCGCGGAAAGCCTCGCCGCAGCCGAGCGCGCTCCATGAGAAAGGCGTTGTAGCGGCCACGAATCGCCATACCCACCGCCGCCAGACCCGGCCGCCCTCATGGGCAATCTGCACGCCGTCGCCGCGCGACGACTCGGTCCGGCCGCACCACCGGCACCCGGCCACGACCACGAAGACCAGCTTGATCAGGAACGAGTAGCTCCCCGATGAGGAGCACCGGCACGGCGGTGACCAGCCAGAGGACCGGCGCCCTCGCATACGGGACGGCGGATGCGATGGTCAGTGCGGTGCACGCTTGGCATATACCTGATCGGCTTCACCGAAGGCACATGCGCGCACGCCTGGGACCGGGGACACGGCGGAATCCACGCCCACGCGTTCGCCCCGTCCGCACTCCAGGTCTTCTTCGTGGCCCTGGTCGTCCTGGACCCGCTGGTGGTCCTGCTGATCGCCCGAGCACGCCCAGCCGCCGCCGCGCTGGCCGGCACTGTCACGGGAGCGGGCGTCACTGCCAACTGGATCGCCAACTGGCCCCACAGATGGGCCGCGATGGTGGGCTGTGGGAGTGGAAGACGGCTGGAGGCTGGTTGGTGTTCGGGTGCGTGGACGGGAGCGGCGTCTCGTGCCGGAGGGCCGACAGGCACAGATGGGCACCCGGACGGGCGGTATCGGACGTGGGGCATCCGGCCATGAGGGTGTTCGCGGGGAGCAAGAGGGGTGTTCGTGCGGTGGGGTGGCGCTGGCGTACGGGGCCGCCCCTCCAAAGTCAAGGGCGCCTTCGGCGTCGCT
>NZ_BAAAMR010000211.1:0-7154 GCF_039529375.1 Actinomadura napierensis | reverse complement strand
GAGGCGTTCGAAGGCGGCGCCGCGGGTGGCGAGGGCCTCGATGTCGGGCGAGGCGTCGCGGACGGAGCGCCAGTCCTTGGCGCCCCGGAGGGGGGGGGGGGCCCGGCGGCCAGGTCGGCGCCGCCCCCCGCCAGCGCCAGCACGACGAACGCCAGGATGACGACGAGGCCGCGGCGGAACGCCCCGGCCCAGTCGCCGTGCGTGCTCGCGATGGCGGAGAAGAACACCGACCCGACGGCGGCGATGCCCATCGCGGTGCCGACCCGCTGCCCGGTCTGCAGCACGCCGGCGGCGCTGCCGCCCTCGGTGAAGTTCACCTCCGACAGCGTGATGGTCTGGTTCGGTGCGATGACGAGCCCGCTGCCGCAGCCCGCGAACAGCAGCGGCAGCGCGGTCGCGAAGCCCACGCCCCGTCCCGGTTCCAGCTCGACGGCGAGCCACGCGGCGGCCAGCCCCACCGTGACCGCGGCGAGGCCGACGGCCACCAGCGGACGCCCGTACCTGGCCACGACGCGGCCGCCGACCGCCGCCGCGACGCCCGACCCGAGGGCGAACGGCGTGATGGCGAGGCCCGCCTCCAGCGCGCTGTAGCCCAGCCCGTTCTGCAGGTACAGCGTGAAGATGAAGAAGATCGCGGTGAACCCGGCGAAGTAGAGCAGGGCGATCGCCGATCCGAGCGCGTACGAGCGGAGCCGGAACAACCCCAGGTCGACCATCGGCGCGCGGGCCCGCCGCTCCCACCACACGAACGCCGCGATGAGCAGGGCGCCCACGACGATCAGCAGCCATTTGCCGTTCCCGTGCCATTGCTGCTCCTGGGCGAGCGGAAGCAGCACGCACACCACGCCCGCGCCGAGCAGCAGCACGCCGGGCGGGTCGAGGCCCCGCTGCTCCCCGCGCATCGGAGCGGGCAGCAGCCGCCACGCCAGGAACAGCGCCACCACGCCGACCGGGATGTTGACGTAGAACACCCAGCGCCAGCCCTCCTCGGGGCCGGCGAGCGCGATGATGCCGCCGCCCAGCAGCGGGCCGGCGGCCGTCGCGATCCCGATCACCGCGCCGAGCGCGCCGAACGCCCGGCCCCGCTCACCGCCCTGGAACAGCTGCTGGATGAGGCCCGCGACCTGCGGGTTGAGGATGCCGCCCGCGACGCCCTGCACCAGCCGGGCCAGCAAGAGCCATGTCATGGTCGGTGCGATGCCGGCCAGCGCGCTGGACGCGGTGAACAGCGCCAGGCCCGACATGAACACCGCGCGGCGGCTGCGCGCGCCGCCGAGCCGCCCCGCGGGCACCAGCACCAGCCCGAAGGTCAGCGCGTAGCCCGACAGGATCCACTGCAGCTCCGCCTCCGAGGCGTGCATCCCCTGCTTGATCGACGGCAGCGCGACGTTGACGATGCTGACGTCCAGCAGGGTCATGAAGGCGGCGACGAGGCAGACCGACAGCGCCCGCCAGGGACGCCGTACCTGGCCCTCCCGGCCGGCCCCCGCCGTGGCCTCCGTCTGCACGAGCGATCTCCTTTCCGGAGATCACCGGGCCAAACCCGGCGCGCCGGGCGCCCGGGCCGCTGTGCCAGAGTTGCCGGATGACCGCATCCGCACCGGGCCCGGGCCCCGACGAAATGCAGTGCTCCGCCAAGGGCTGCCGCGCCGAAGCGGTGTGGGCCCTGCGCTGGAACAACCCGAAGATCCACACCCCGGACCGGCGGAAGATCTGGCTCGCCTGCGACGAGCACCGCGAGAGCCTTTCGGCGTTCCTGGACCGCCGCGACTTCCTCAAGGACGTCGTGCCCGTCGAGGACCGCGATACGTGAGCGTTGTGCCCGGCCGCTACGCCTCGTCGAGGACGGGTTCGCCGGGCTGCTCGGGAACCTCACCCGCCGCGGGTTCGGTGTTCCAGGCCTCGGCCATCTCGGTGAGCCGGGCGGCGGCGTCCCGGGCCGGCGCGCCGCGGCCGACCGCGAGGCCCAGCAGGTAGGCGGTGAGCGGCGCGCCCGGACGCGCCACCCCGTGCGCGACGTCCCGGGCCAGGTCGAGCACGAGATCGCGGTCGATGTCACCGCGTTCCAGGCCGAGCTCGTCGCAGACCGCGCTCATCCAGTCCTCGAGTACCGACATGGGCGTCCCCCTTCAACGCGTCGACGTACGCGATGCCCACTCTCGCACGGTCAAAGCGCGTCGGGCCTGGCGAGGCCGTCGGCGCGCGCGAGATCGTCCGGCGTGTCGCAGTCGTACCAGGGCGGCCGGTCCCCGGCGGGAAGCGCGACCACGGCGGGGTCCAGGGGGCCGAGGACGCCGCGCAGCGACGCGCCGGTGTACGCGGCGAGCGCGTCGCGCAGGCGGCCGGCGCGCCAGCATCCGGCGAGCCACTGTTCGCGGCCGTCGTCGTCCACCAGCACGGCTCCGTCGCGCTCCCCCGCCGCGTCCAGCAGGGCGGTGATGTGGGCGGGACGCAGGAACGGCAGGTCGGCGGCCAGCAGCGCGACCCACGGCGCGCGCACCTCGGCCAGCCCGGCGCCCAGCGCCGTCACCGGCCCGGCGCCCGGCGGGTCCTCGCGAACCCGGACCGCATCCGGCAGGACGTCGCGCGGCGGTCCGACCACGATCGTCCGGGATGCGCCCGACGCGGCGGCGGCGACCCATTCGATCAGCGGGCGGCCGCCGACCGGCGCGGCGGGCTTGTCGGCGCCGCCGAGCCGCCGGGCCCGGCCGCCCGCCAGCAGCACCGCATCGAACAGCGCCGGGTCGGACGGCACCGGCGTCAGCCGCCGATGGCGGACATCGGCCGGGCGGGCTGCAGGAACGACGGGTCGTCGATGCCGTGCCCGGCGCGCTTGGCCCACACGGCCTTCCGCCAGCGCCCGGTGATCTCCTCGTCGGTCGCGCCGCCGCGCATCGCGTCGCGCAGGTTGGACTCCTCGGTGGCGAACAGGCAGTTGCGGACCTGCCCGTCGGCGGTGAGCCGCACCCGGTCGCAGGCGCCGCAGAACGGCCGGGTCACCGACCCGATGACGCCGACGGTCTCCGGGCCCGCGCCGACCACGAACGACTCGGCGGGCGCGCTGCCGCGGTCGTGGCCGGCGTCGGGGGCCAGGTCGAACTCGGCCGACAGCCGGTCCAGGATCTCGTCCGCGGTGATCATGTCGTCGCGGGTCCAGCCGTGCTGGGCGTCCAGCGGCATCTGCTCGATGAACCGCAGCCGGTAGCCGTGCTCGAGGCAGAACCGCAGCAGCGCGGGGGCCTCGTGGTCGTTGATCCCCCGCATCAGCACCGCGTTGATCTTGACGGGCTCCAGCCCCGCGGCACGCGCCGCCTCCAGCCCGGCGAGGACGTCCTCGAACCGGTCGCGGTGCGCCAGCTTCTTGAAGGTGGCCCGGTCGAGGGTGTCCAGCGAGACGTTCACCCGGTCCAGGCCGGCGTCGGCGAGCGGCGCGGCCAGCCGGGCGAGCCCGATCCCGTTGGTGGTCAGGGAGATCTCCGGGCGCGGCGACAGCGCCGCGGTGCGCCGCACGAGGTCCGGCAGCCCGCGCCGCAGCAGCGGCTCGCCGCCGGTATAGCGGACCTCGGTGACGCCGAGTTCGCCGACCGCGAGCCCGACGAGCCGGACGACCTCGTCGTCGGTGAGCAGTTCCGGCTTCGGCAGCCAGTCCAGCCCCTCGGGCGGCATGCAGTACGAGCACCGCAGGTTGCACCGGTCGGTGAGCGAGACCCGCAGGTCCGTCGCGGTACGACCGAAGGTGTCGACCAGCACGGGCGCCCCTTCCTGCCGGGCGGACGGCGCGCGGGGCGGGCCGTCCGGGTTACGGTCGATCAGCCCAGCCTATTGCGGCGATCGCCGATTCGTCGCATCACGGGCGATGGGCTTGGCCGGTGAGGACGAGGGAGGCACGGGTGACGGCGGCACGGGAGTGGGAGTTCGCGGGGACGCGGGGCGCGATCACGGCGCGGATCTGGTCGGACGGCTCGCCCCGCTACATCGCGGTTCTGGCGCACGGGTACGGCGAGCATCTCGGGCGCTACGAGTACGTGGCGGACGTGCTCGTCCGGCACGGGGCGACGGTGTGCGGGCCGGACCACATGGGCCACGGCCGGTCGGCGGGCGAC
Organism: Actinomadura napierensis; assembly: GCF_039529375.1. Taxonomy (NCBI): domain Bacteria; kingdom Bacillati; phylum Actinomycetota; class Actinomycetes; order Streptosporangiales; family Thermomonosporaceae; genus Actinomadura; species Actinomadura napierensis. The sequence goes on along the minus strand of NZ_BAAAMR010000211.1, from coordinate 3,051 downwards.
CGGGTGCTCATCGAGGACTTCGAGGACGTCGTCGCCGACCTGCACACCGTCGTGGAGGCCGCCCGCGGCGACCATCCGGGCCTGCCCGTCGTGCTGATCGGGCACTCCATGGGCGGCCTCATCGCCGCCCGCTACGCGCAGGTCCACGGCGACGTGCTGACCGCGCTGGTGCTGTCGGGGCCGGTCCTCGGCCGCTGGGCCGCCGTGGACGCGCTGCTCCCGCTGGACGAGATGCCCGACGAGCCCATCGACACCGCGACGCTGTCGCGGGACCCGGCGGTCGGCAAGGCCTACACCGAGGACCCGCTGGTGTGGCACGGCCCGTTCAAGAAGCCGACCGTCCGGGCGCTGGACGCTTGCATCCGGCGGATCAACGAGCACGGCCCGCTCGGCGCGCTGCCCGTCTTCCACGTGCACGGCGACGACGACCGGCTCGTCCCGCTGGACGGCACCCTCGCCGGGATCGAGGCGATTCGCGGCGACGACCTGACCCAGCGGATCTATCCGGGTGCGCGCCACGAGGTGTTCAACGAGACCAACCGCGACGAGGTGCTCGGCGACGTCACCGCGTTCATCGACCGCGTCCTGGGCTGATCAGCGGCGGCCCGCCCGCCGGCGGGCCGCCTCCTGCTCGGCCCAGGTGATCTCGCCGTGCCGGTCCCAGACGAGCGGCCGCAGCTCAGCAGGGTCGACGGGGGCGTCCGGGCGAGCGAGGACATCGGCGCGGGCACGGCGGGCGACGCTCACCAGCCGGTGGAAGTCGCGGAAGATCTGGATCTCGCCGGACGCGGACCGGCACTGCCCGCCGAGGTGGTCGTAGTCCATGCCGTGGGGGTTGGCGGCGTCGAGCCATCCCGCCTGCACGGCCCACGCCCGCGCCTCGGCGGGACGGGCGGGCAGGAGCGCGACCAGGCCGTGCGTCCGCTCCACCCGGCCCCGCTCCGGCCAGTCCGTCGGCGGACGGTCGCGGAACCAGGCCCGCGGGTCGGTGAGCGCGCCGTCGAGGCCGTGCGTCCGCCACCGGACGGTGCCGTCCGGCGGCCGCCGCAGCGGGAGCCGCCGCGCCAGCTCGCGGGCGGTCGCGGCGGTGAAAGGGGTGTGCCAGGACGGGACGAGGACGATCGGGTCGGCCGGGTCCGCGTCGAACGGCGTCGGGGCGAGGAACGGCCGGTCGATCACCAGCAGCGTGCCGGGCCGCGACTGGTAGGCCAGGCCCCACAGCAGCCGCGCGAGGACGCGGGCGCCGTGCTGGTCGGACAGCACGTGCCAGGTCTCGTGGAAGAGGTTGGTGCTGAACCGCGCCCGGGTGGCGGGCCGCAGCCCGATGACGGTGTGGTCCCGGCCGCCGAGCCGGACCGTCCGGCGGTGCAGCTTCATGCCGTCGCCTACGCCGCGCGCGTTCGCCGGCCGCTGCACCGCCGTCACGTCCTCAGCCCTTCACGCAGACGAGCTGCCGCAGGTGCGCGACCACCGCGACGAGGTCGGACTGCGCCTCGATCACCGTCTCCAGGTCCTTGTAGGCGCCGGGGATCTCGTCGATGACGCCGCTGTCCTTGCGGCACTCGACCCCCTTCGTCTGCTCGACCAGGTCCTCCACGGTGAAGTTCTTGCGCGCCTTGTTGCGGCTCATCCTCCGGCCCGCGCCGTGCGAGGCGGAGTTGTACGCCGTCTCGTTGCCCAGGCCGCGGACGATGTAGGTGCCGGTCGCCATCGAGCCCGGGATGATGCCGAGGTCGCCGGCGCCCGCGCGGATCGCGCCCTTGCGGGTGACGAGCAGCTCCTCGCCGCCGTACTCCTCCTCCGCCACGTAGTTGTGGTGGCAGGAGATGACCTGGTTCCACCTGCAGCGCTTCTCGCCGAACTGCTTGGTCACGACGTTCTGCGCGAGCGCCATCATGACCGCGCGGTTGCGCCGCGCGTACTCCTGCGCCCAGAACAGGTCGTGCCGGTAGGCGTCCATCTTCACGGTGCCGCTGAGGAACACGGCGAGGTCGGTGTCCGGAAGGTCCTGGTTGTGCGGGAGCTTGCGGGCGGCCTCGATGTGGTGCTCGGCGAGCACGTTGCCGATGTTGCGGGACCCGGAGTGCAGGACGAGCCAGATCGCGCCGCCGTCGTCCGCGCACAGCTCCAGGAAGTGGTTGCCGCCGCCGAGCGTGCCCATCTGGGCGCGGGCCCGGCCGAGGCCGGCGCGGACCGCGGGGTGCAGGTCCTCGAACGCCTTCCAGAAGTCGTACCAGCCGCGTTCCTTCAGGTTCGGAAGCGCGGCCGGGTCGACGGCGCTCTTGTGCGAGCCGCGGCCGACGGGGATCGCCCTCTCCAGCCGGTGCCGCACGCCCGACAGGTCGTCCGGCATGTCCTCGACGGTGAGCGAGGACTTCGCGGCGGTCATCCCGCAGCCGATGTCGACGCCGACGGCCGCCGGGGACACCGCGTTCTTCATCGCGATGACCGAGCCGACGGTCGCGCCCTTGCCGTAGTGGACGTCCGGCATGACCGCGAGCCCCTCCACCCACGGCAGCGCGGAGACGTTGCGGAGCTGGTCGAGCGCCTGGTCCTCGACGGTGGCGGGGTCGGTCCACATGCGGATGGGAACGCGGCCGCCCTTCAGAGTCTGGTACGGCATGCCTTCTCCTTCTCGACGGGATCCGAACCGTGATCTATGACGCCAGAGGCGCCCGTCCCGGTTCAACCGGTTTTCCCGTCCCGCGCGGTCCGTCCCCGGTCGTCAGCGGCGGCGCTCGGTGAGGCCGAGGGCGTCCAGGTGCTCCAGCAGCGCGACGGCGACGCGGCGGCTGGTGGCCAGCGCGTCGCCCGCTTGTCCGGGGGTGAACGGCTGCGGTAGCGCGGACAGGATGCGCAGCGCCTCGCGGTCGGCGCCGGGCAGCAGGACGACGCCGTCGCGCAGCCGCAGCAGCGCGCCCGCGCGTTCCGCGGCGGCGAGCGCGCCGCCGGTCAGGCCGAGTTCGGCGAGGCGCTCCTCGGCCGGCGCGTCGAACGGGGCGTCGGCGAGGTCGGCGCGGAGGCGTTCGAGGGCGGTAGCCAGCCCCGGCG
>NZ_BAAAMR010000210.1:0-7673 GCF_039529375.1 Actinomadura napierensis | reverse complement strand
CGGACGCGCCGGGCGGGCCGGCCGGCCGCGCCCGGCGCGCCGCCGCCCCCGCCACCGCCTCCGGGTGCTCCGCCCTGATCCCGGCCAGGGCGGCGTAGCGTTCCGCGAACGTTCCCGCGCTCACGCGGTGACCTCCTTGCTCTCCCCCGCCGCCGGCGGGCCGGCCGCGGCCAGCAGCCGCTCGACCTCGGCGGCGTCGGGCATCGCGTCCGCGCACGACAGCCGGGACGCCACGATGGCCCCGGCGGCGTTCGCGAACCGCACGATCCGTTCCAGGTCCCAGCCGCCGAGCAGCCCGTGGCAGAGCGCGCCGCCGAACGCGTCCCCGGCGCCGAGTCCGTTGACCACCTCCACCGGTGTCGGCGGGACCTCGACGGCCCCGTCCGCCGAGGCGGCCAGGACGCCGCGCGGCCCCTGCTTGACGATCGCCACCGCCACGCCCCGGTCCAGCAGCGCGCGGGCGGCGGCACGGGGCTCGCGCTCGCCGACCGCGACCTCGCACTCGTCGAGGTTGCCGACCGCGACGGTCGCGTGCTCCAACGCCTCCCGCACACGCGCGCGAGCCGCGTCCGGCGACTCCCAGAACATCGGCCGGTAGTCCAGGTCCAGGACGGTCGTGCCCGGATGCGCGGCGAGCGCGGCGACCGTCGCCTCCCGGCTCGGCTCCTGCGACAGCCCGGTGACCGTCGCCCAGAAGATCCGGGCGTCCGCGATCGCGTCCAGGTCCAGCTCGCCGGCGCGGATCTCCATGTCGGGCGCCTTCGGGTACCGGTAGAAGTACAGCGGGAAGTCGTCCGGCGGGAAGATCTCGCAGAACGCCAGCGGGGTCGGCAGGCCCGGCACGTCGGTGACGAACCGGTCGTCCACGCCGTATCCCCGGAGCGCCTTGTGGACGAACCGGCCGAACGGGTCGGCGCCCGTCCGGGTGATGACGGCGGTGCGGTGCCCGTACCGGGCGGCGGCGACCGCCACGTTGGTGGGGCTGCCGCCGAGGTACTTGCCGAAGGACTCGACGTCCTCCAGCGGCACTCCCACCTGGTGCGGGTAGACGTCCACGCTTACGCGGCCCATGGTGACGAGGTCGTGGCCCGCGGTGCCCGCGGCGGTCGTCATCGCCGCACCTCCTCGATGGCGACGGCGCGGCGTTCGCGCCGGGAGATCTCGCACGCCTCGGCCACGTAGAACGCCTCCAGGCTCTCCTCGGGCGGGCACGGGCTGTCCGTACCGTCGGCCACCATCCGGACGAACGCCCGCAGTTCGGCCGCGTAGGCGTCGGCGAACCGCTCCAGGAACCCGGTGTGCGGCGGTCCGGCCGGGCGCAGCCCCGCGCCGGCCGGGGACAGCGGCGTCCCGTCGTCCAGGCCGGCGACGACGCCGCCGAGCGAGCCGAGGACCTCCAGCCGCACGTCGTATCCGGCCGCGTTGTAGCGGCTCGCCGACACCAGGGCGAGCGTCCCGTCGTCGAGCGTCAGCATCGCCGCTCCGGTGTCGACGTCGCCGGCCTCGGCGAACGCCGCCGAGCCGCGGTTGGCGCCGGTCGCGGTCACCTCCGCCACGTCGCGGCCGGTGACGAACCGGACGGCGTCGAAGTCGTGCACCGAGCAGTCGCGGAAGAGGCCGCCCGAGGCGGGGATGTACTCGTCCGGCGGGGGCGCCGGGTCGAGCGTGCAGGAGCGGACGGTGTGCACCCAGCCGAGCCGGCCCGAGCGCACCGCGTCCCGCGCCGCGACGTGGCCGGGGTCGAAGCGGCGCTGGAAGCCCACCTGCACCGGTACCCCCGCACCGCGGACCGCCGCCAGCACCTCGATGGTCCCGGCCAGGTCGGCGGCGACCGGCTTCTCCACGAACACCGGCAGCCCGGCCCGCGCCGCGCGCACCACCAGGCCGGCGTGCGCGTCGGTCGGCGCGGCGACGACCAGCGCGTCCAGCCCGGCCCCGAACAGCGCGCCGACATCCCCGGCCGCGCGCACGCCGAGCTTGTCCGCCGCCTCCCGCGCCCGGCGCGGGTCGGCGTCGGCGACGACGACCTCCGCGACACCGGGCAGCGCGCGCAGCGTCTCCGCGTGCGCGGTCCCGATCCGTCCCGCTCCAGCCAGCCCGATCCTCATCGCACCCCTTCCGGCCGTGAACCGCGACCGAGTCTCATGGAACGATCTAATGTCTGTCAACACTATGTCCTGACATAAGGACTTAAATATCTCCGGACGGCGGGTCGGCTATCCTGCCTCGCGGCCCACGGAAGGAGCCCGCGTGCAAGGACCGACGGTGACGCTGGACCGCGGCAGCCCCGTGCCGCTCTACTTCCAGGTCGCCCAGCAGCTGGAGGCGGCGATCCGGTCCGGCGAGCTCCCCCCGGGCGCCCGGCTGGACAACGAGCTGGACCTCGCGGCCCGCTACCGGCTGTCGCGGCCGACCGTCCGGCAGGCGATCCAGCACCTGGTCGACAAGGGGCTGCTCGTGCGCAAGCGCGGGGTCGGCACCCAGGTCGTCCAGGCGCAGGTGCGGCGGCCGATCGAGTTGACCAGCCTGCACGACGACCTCGCCGCCGCCGGCGCCGAGCCCCGAACTCAGGTGCTGGAGTTCGGGCCCGCCCCGGCCGGTGAGGAGGCCGCCGAGCGGCTCGGCGTCCCGGCCGGGACCGAGGTGCTGCGGCTGCGCCGGCTGCGGCTCACCGGCGGCGAGCCGCTGGCGCTGCTGACCAACGTCCTGCCCGCCGGGCTGTTCGACGTCACCGCCGAGCACCTCGCCGAGCACGGCCTGTACGAGACGCTGCGCTCCGCCGGGGTGAACCTGCGGATCGCGCACCAGACGATCGGGGCGCGGGCCGCGACGGCCGCGGAGGCGCGGCTGCTGGACGAGCGGCGCGGCACGCCGCTGCTCACCATGACCCGCACCGCCTTCGACGACAACGGCTCCGCCGTCGAGTACGGCGACCACGTCTACCGGGCCGACCGCTACTCCTTCTCCCACACCCTCGTGGGCCGCTGACCGGCCCGGACGCACACTGGGCGGAACGCCGCCGCGCCGGGCGGGAACCCGGCGCGGCGGCACCGTTCACCGCGTCAGCCGGGCGACGCTGCTCGCCGTGCCCCCCTTCTTCGCCTCGAAGGCGACGGCGAGCAGGCCGCTCGCGCCCGTGACCGTCACGGTCTGCGAGCCGGCGCGCTTCACCTCGACGGTCTTCGTGCCGAGGACCTTGCCGTCCCAGACCGACACGTGGGCGGTGCCGGGGCCGGTGGCGCGCAGCCGGAAGGTCGTCGACCCGCCGGACACCTTCGGCGCGCCGGAGATGCCCGCGCTGTCGGAGCGCGGCGCGGCCGGGCCGCCCGCGAGCGGGATCCCGGTCCGGACGGCCTGCTCGATCGACTCCGGCGAGTTCACCGAGGCCGCCGCGTCGGTCGGCATGACCGGTGCGGGCGGGGTGGTCGGCAGGCTCGGGTCGGGCGTGTAGCCGGGCAGGGTCGTCTGGCCCCACCGGTACGGGTCGCCCTGCACGCCGCCCCAGGTCGACCAGCCGATCCGGGTCTGGCCGGTCTTGTCCTGGGTGTCGGAGTCGTAGACGAAGAGGTTCAGGCCCATCCGCGCCGGGTCCACGGCGGTCGGCAGGTCCTTGAACGGGATCTTCGCCTCGATGGTGTAGCCGTCGTAGGGCTGGTTCGACGCCGAGGCGACCTGCATGCCGGGCGCGGCGTCCGCCCCGCCCTGGTGGGCGTCGGCGTCGCGCTCGAAGCACGGCTTGCCGTCCGCCATCTGCGGGAAGATGCCGGTCTTGAAGGTGGTCGAGGTGTTCTCGGAGTCGCCGCGCGGGTCGATCCCGATCTCGACCGAGTCGGTGCGCCAGTGCCGCTTGCAGTCGTCGGCGCCGAGCACCGTGCCCTGCTCGTCGTCGCGGACCTTCACCAGCACGTTCAGCGCGTCGTCGGTCCAGGTCACCTTGCCGGTGGCCGAGCAGTCGGCGGCCGACGCGCAGGCGTCGCCCTCCCACACCCGCGACAGGTTCAGCTCGGCGCCGGCGTACTCGCCGGCCTCCTCCTTGCCGTCGATCTTCGGGGCGGCGGCCGCCTTGGGGATCTCGGCGACCGGGACCAGTTCCAGCGCTGCCTTCTCCACGTCGGCCGGGCCGGCCGACGGGGTGGTGGTGATGGTGTAGTCGTAGTCGCCGCCGGTCCCGCCCTGGTTGGAGGTCGGCAGCGACGCGTCGGTGTTGGTCACCTTGAACGTGGCCGTGCCCTTCGCGCCGGCCGCGAGCGTGTAGGGCTTGGACGCGGCGTCGGCCGAGAAGCCCTTCGGCAGGTCGAGCTTCACCGTGCCCGACTGCGCGGACGAGGTGGTGTTCACCAGGTCGACGCGGACGTCGCGCGACTTGCCCGTCCCGACCGTCAGGACCCGCTTCATCTGGCCGATGAGCGCGGGCACGCCCGTCTTGGTGGCCCAGGTGTCGAAGTCGTCGACGCGGGGCAGCGGCTGCTGCTGCCCGGTGACGGGCGGCTGGACGTTCACCATCGTCGCGGTCTGGCCGGTGGAGCGGCCGGAGGTGAGCGTCGCGGAGATCTGCGCGCGGCCCACGGAGGCGCCGGCGGGCGGCGTCACGGTGAACGTCGCCGTCCGCTCGCGCGATCCGAGTCTGCCCAGGTCACCGCTTCCTGTCACGTTCCAACCGGACGGCACCGAGAGCGCGGCCCGCGCGTTGGCCAGGTTCTTCGGCGCGCTCGCGTGCGCCGTCACCTTGAACGCCGCGCCGGGCGTCACCCCGTACGCCCCGGTCGTCAGGAAGAACTGCGTGCCGAGCGGCAGTCCGCCCTTGCCCGGCGTGACCGCGCCCTCCAGCGGCGCCGCCGGGTCGGTGTTGCCGAGCGTGAACGGCACCCGGCTCGCGATCTGGGTGAAGTAGTCGCAGCCGATCTTCGACGGGTCGGACGGCGCGTCCGGGAACCCGGCCCAGCCCTGGCTCACGTACAGCCGCTGCGCCTCCCGCTCGACCTGCGCCCACGTCTTGCCGCCGTTGCGGGCCGACGCCCGGCCGCCCCACACGCCGTACGACACCGACGCCGGGGTGTCGGGGGTGAGCTTGGCGGCGCATTCCTGCCCGGTCGGGCCGGACGCCCCGCCGCCCTGGAACAGCCGTCCCGGCGCCCAGGTCTTCAGCCCCTCCTTGCTGAGCTGGGTGGGGAACGCGTTGGGGTCGGCGGCGGCGTAGTACGCCTCGGTCGCCAGCCGCGCGGCCTCCTGGTGGTTGCCGTGCTGGCCGGGCAGCGGCGCCGGGTTCATCGTCACGATCACCTTGGGCCGGGTCTCGCGGACGACCCGCACGACCTTCGCGAGGGTGTCGTCGTGGCCCCAGGTGTCCTCGGTGAGCGGGGCGCTCACCGTGTAGTAGAAGTCGACCTTGTCGAGGTTGTGGACGTCGGTGACGCCCGCCTTGCCGACCGCGCGGCGCTCCTCGTCCTCGCGGAGCAGGCCGAGCGCCGGGCCCTCCTCCGTCCCGGCGGCGTTGCCGCCGCCCTCGCCGCGGGTGACGGTCAGCACTCCCGTCTTCGCCCCGCCTGTTCTCGAAGCGGCGAACTCGTTCCACTGGCCGAGCGTCGACAGGGTGCCGGACTCGTCGTCGGGGTGCGCCCCGACGAACAGCACGTCCAGCCTGCCTTGTTCTGACGGTGCCGTACGGTCGGACGGTGCCGTCCGCGCCTGCGCGGGCGGGCCGGCCAGCGCGATGGCCGAGCCCGCCAGCGCGGCGCACAGGACGGCGGGTAGGGCGAGTCTTCGCATGAACTCTCCTGTTCGGTTGCGGGGCCGCCGGGGGCGGCCCCGGACTCCCTACTCCTTGATGGCCCCCGAGAGCATCCCTGCAATGAACCGGCGTTGCAGGAAGACATAGACGATCACGATGGGCGCGGCGATGATCAGCGCGCCCGCCATGAGCAGCGAATAGTCGGTCTTGTGCGCGCCCTGGAAGAACGACAGGCCGAGCGGCGCGGTGCGCAGTCCCTCGTCGGAGTTGACGATCACCAGCGGCAGCAGGAACTCGTTCCAGGTCCACATGGTGATCAGGACGACCATGGTGAGGATCGCGGGCCGCCCGATCGGCACCAGCACCCGCCACAGGGTCGTCCAGCTGGACGCGCCGTCCATCCGGGCCGCCTCCATCAGCGACGGCGGGACGCTGCGGAAGTAGGCGCGCATCCAGAACGTGCCGAACGCGACCGACATGGCGACCTGCGGGAGGATCAGCCCGGCGTAGGTGTTGTCCAGCCCGGCCGAGCGCAGGTCGAAGTACAGCGGCACGACGACGGCCTCGGTGGGGATGGTGAGGCCGGCCAGGAACAGCAGGAACAGCGCCCCGGCGCCGCGGAAGCGCATGACGCCGAGCGCGTACCCGGACATGATCGAGAAGACGCTCGCCAGCACCACCGTGATGGCGGTGACGATGACGCTGTTGCGCAGGTAGGCGGCGAAGTGGCCCTCGTTCCAGGCGACCCGGAAGGTGTCGAACGACAGGTTCCCCGGCAGCTGCAGCGCCTGCGCGACGATGCCGATCATCGGGAACAGGGCGATCACCGCGAACAGCGCCAGCACGGCGTGGTTGAGGATCCGCTCGTAGCGCCTGCTCATTCGCCTCTCCCCTCGACGAGGCGGCCGATGCCCGCGGTGACCGCGAACGCCAGGACGGCCAGCGTGACGCCGATGGCGCAGCCGAGCCCCACCTCGCCGGTGTTGAACGTGCGGTTGTAGACCTCGTAGGCGGGCACCTTCGTGGAGTCGCCCGGGCCGCCGGCGGTCGCCATGTAGATGAGGTCGAAGTTGCGCACCGCCATGATCGTGGTGAGCGTCAGCGCGACCGACAGCTCGCGGCGCAGCCCCGGCAGCGTGACGGCGAAGAACTCGCGGACCGCCCCGGCGCCGTCGATCCGCGCCGCCTCGTACAGCTCCCGCGGGATCTTCTGCACGCCGGCCAGGAACAGCACCAGCGCCAGCCCGATCTCCACCCAGGTGCCGACGAGCCCGATGGCGGGCAGCGCGAAGGTGAAGTCGCCGAGCCAGCCGTGCCGCCAGTCCGGCAGCCCGAGGTCGTGCAGCCACCCGAGGACGGTGTTGACCGGCCCGTCCGCGGAGTACACCCACTGCCATGCCACCGCGACCGCGACCATCGCGATCACCTGCGGCATGAACAGCACGGTGCGGAAGAACGTCAGGCCGCGGATCTTCGTCCGGGACATGACGGCGACCAGCACGAACGCGATGCAGCACGGCAGGACCGCGTAGAACACGATCAGCACCAGCAGGTGCCCGAAGGCGTGCCGCAGCGTCGGGTCGGTCCAGATGGCGGTGTAGTTGGACAGCCCCGCCCAGGTCGCCTGGCCGATGCCGTCCCAGTGGTACAGGGAGAACTGCGCCCCGCGCACCAGCGGCCACAGCAGGAACGCCCCGTACACCGCCAGGGCCGGCAGGACGTACAGCCAGCCGACGGAGCGGGGCTCGCCGGGGGGCCGGGACCTGCCCCGGCGCCCCGCGGGGCGCCCGGTGCGCGAGCCGCGGGCCTCCGGCCCGGGATCGGGGGTCTTCTGCCGCGCGACGGTCGTCATGTGCGCGCTCCTCGCTGTCGCCTCGTCGGCGCGTGCCGCGCCTTTCCTGCAGGGCACGGCCCGCGGTGCCCCGCCGCCGCCGGCCGCGCCGCC
>NZ_BAAAMR010000209.1:0-7759 GCF_039529375.1 Actinomadura napierensis | reverse complement strand
CCATCGCCGCGGCGGGCCCGCCGCGCCGGCCGCCGCCGGACGCGGCGGGCCGCGCCCGGGGGTCGTCCGGGATGTCGGTGAGCAGCGCGTTCGGCACGAACACGATGGCGCGCACGCCGCCGTAGGGGGAGCGGGAGTCGACCGACACCGTGAACCCGTACCGGGCGGCGAGCACGCCGGCGACCGCGAACCCGACGCGCGGCGGGTCGCCGAGCCGGTGCACGTCCACCGACGCCTCGCCGGACAGCAGCTCGGCGGCGCGCTGGAGCTCCTCGGCGTCCATCGCGACGCCCGCGTCGTCGATGGTGATGGCGACGCCGTTGTGGGTGGTGCGGAAGTTGACCTCGACGGCGGTGTCGGGACGGGAGTGCCGCGCGGCGTTGTCCAGCAGCTCGGCGAGGGTGAGCACGACGGGCTCGACCGCCCGGCTGGTGACCGCGACGTTGACCGGCCCTTCGAGGTTGACCCGCAGGTAGTCGCGGATGCGGGACGTCGCGCCGCGCACCACGTCGGTCATCGAGGACGCCGAGCGCTGCTGCCCCGGCCAGGACCCGCACAGCACGGCGGTGGCCTGCGCGCGCCGGCCGAGCTGGGCGTTCATATGGTCGATGCGCAGCAGGCCGTCCAGCACGTCGGGGTCGTCGTGGCGCTCCTGCATCGTGGAGATGGCGAGCTGCTGCTCGTTGGCCAGGCTCTGCACGGCGCGCATCATCGCCCGCAGCGTCGACTTGGCGGACTGGTCGGCCCGCGCCCTGACCCGCTCGGCGGACCCGGCGAACAGGTCCATCACCGTCTGCAGGGCCTGGCCGTAGGCGGGGGCCTTGCGGGTGAGGTCGTGCAGCGGGCCGGTGACGCGCATGCCCGGGTTGTGGAGCGAGTCCATCAGCTCGGGCAGCCGGACGCCGGCGAGGTGCCGCAGCTCCTTGTCGCGCAGCTCCACGCCGGCGGCCAGGACGGCGTTCTGGTCGCGGAGCTCGGCGGTCAGCCGCCGCTGGCGGACCAGCAGGACCGCGGCGGCGAGGGCGGCGCCGGCCACGATGACGAGCGCCGTCGCCAAGAGGATTTGCTCCATCGGTTCCTCGTGCACAGGGGAGTCGGGCGAGGCGGGTCCGCAGGGGACCGCCTCTTGGCCGGTGGGGGGTGGGTTCGGACGGCGTCGGCCGCAGGTGGTGGGCCGCGGTTTCGTGACCGTAGGCCGGGGCGGCGCGGGGGCGCTTGTGCTCGCGCGCAGAGAACTTGCCGCCGGGCGCACGCCGTGATCACCGGCAGTCCGATACGCGTTACTTTCCGGCGTGTCCTCCTGATTTGGCGGCGGTGATCGTACTAACCTCGCCTGCGGCGGGACGCGTGATCACCTGCGCGTACGGTGCCCGGTTCCGGGCGCCGGCCCGCCCTGACGCAGGGACGGCACGGCGGAGGGGCCAGCGTGGACGACGGCGCCTACCAGCTCGTCCTGCGCCGGTCGGACCAGATCGGCTGCGTCCGCACCGCCGGCCAGGTCCGCCGCGAGCGCGCCGACGGCTACCGCTTCCTGCTGCCGCTCGACGGCGAGCTGACCGTGGTCCAGGACGGCCGGGAGGCGCGGCTGCGCCCCGGCACCGGCGGCCTGGTCACGCTGGCCGCGCCGTTCCGGGTCGGCGTCGCCCCCGGGCCCGGCGCCTTCCACGGCGTCCGCGCGACGGGCGGGGCCGGGCGCGCGCGGGCGTTCGTCATGACGATCCCGGCGCGCGAGATGGACCGCCGGCTGCGCCGCCCGTCGCCGGTCGCCACCGGCCTCGACCTGTCCGCGGGCCTCGGCCGGGTCGTCGCCGACATGGTCCGCGCCGTCGGCGAGGAGCGCCGCGCCCTCAGCGTGCCGCAGTTCGACGCCGCCTGCGACCGGATCACCGAGCTGCTGTGCGTGATCGTCGCCGGGGGGCAGCGGCCCGCCGCCGCGCCCGGCCACCTCGCCGAGGTGGAGGCGGTGGTGCGCCGCTACGTGCGCGAGCACGCCACCGAGCCCGGGCTGACCGGCGCCGCGATGGCGCAGGACCTCGGCTGGTCGCTGCGCCAGGTGCAGCTCGCCCTGCAGCACGCCGGGACGACGCCGCGCGAGCTGATCCGCGAGGAGCGGCTCCGGCTCGTCCGGGACCGGCTGCGCAACCCGCAGGACCGCGACGTCACCATCACCGACCTCGCGCACGCCACCGGGTTCTCCTCGGCGAGCGCGCTCAGCACCGCGTTCCGGCGCCGGTTCGGCGTGAGCCCCCGCGAGCTGCGGCACGCCGCGCACTGAGCCCGCGCGGCCCGCAGCGGATTGGCACGCTTTTCCATTCACCCGCGCTCCGCCCCGGAGTTACCATTCGGCTGACTTCGTCGGACGGGGCAGACGCGGGTAGGAGCGTGCGCTCGTGGATCTCGGCCCCCACCACCTCAGGATGATCGAGGCCGTCGCGGCGACCGGCAGCATCAGCAAGGCCGCCGCGCGGCTCGGGCTCACCCAGCCCGCCGTCAGCACGATGCTGCGCCGCCTCGAGGCGCACCTCGGCGTGCAGCTGTTCGTCCGCTCCCCGGAGGGGGTGCTGCCGACGCCGGTCGGCGCGGAGGTCGCGACGCGGGCGCGCGCCGCGCTGGCCTGCATCGACGACCTGAACGCGGCGCTGGCGCACCGCCGCGCCCCGGCCTCGATGCCGTCGCTGCGGATCGGGGTGCAGGCGTGCCCGGCGCTGACCCGGCTGAGCGACCACCTCGGCGACCTGCAGGCGTCCGCGCGGCTGCACCTGCGCGTCGACCAGGGCGGCGGCCGGATCCCCGCGCTGCTGGCGTCCGGCGCGCTGGACATCGGGCTGTTCCAGGAGCCGGTCGGGCCCGTGCGGCCGGTCCGGGAGGGGCTGCGGCGGCTGGTCCTGGTCGAGCGGGAGCCGGCGCTGGTCGGGATGTCGGCGGCGAGCCCGCTGGCCGCCGGCCGGACCGTCGCCCTGACCGAGCTGGCCGACCACGACTGGATCGACGACCCGCTGGACGACGGTCCCTGGCCGGCCTACTTCCGCGCGGCCTGCGCCGGCGCCGGGTTCCAGCCGCGGGTGCGGTACTGGGCGACCGACTGGCAGATCTCCTCGTCGCTGATCCGGTCCGGGCGGGCGATCGGCATCTACCAGCCGACCGCCGGGCCGCGCGACGGCATCGCGTTCCGCCGGATCGCCGGCGACCCGCTCGCCCAGCGCGTCGTGCTGGTGTGGCGGCCGGAGGCGGAGGAGGCCGCCGGGCGGCTGCGCGGCGTCTTCAACGACGCCTACGTGGAACTCGTCCGGGCGCAGCGGGTCTACGGCGAATGGTGGGACGAGCACCCCGAAGCCCACCCCGCCCTCCCCGCCTCCTTCCGTTGACCTTCGGCGAGTCGTCGTTACCAGGGGCCTGATAACGACGACTCGCCGCGGCGGCTACCTCGGGGCGCGCTTGCGGCGGGCCGCGACGATGCCGGTCGCCGCGGCCAGGGCGCCGCCGGCGCCGAGCGCCGACAGGAGCGGCGCCGCGCTTCCCTCGTCGCTCCCGTTCCCGGCGCCCGTGCGGGGCGTGTAGCCGCCGAGCCTCCCGGACCGCTGGTAGGGCGATCCCGGGAGCTTGTCGGCGTACCGGGTATGGACCAGGGTCCGGTACGCCGCCACCGGCACGCCGCGTTTTCCGACCGACGTCGTGGCGGTGGGGTTCAGGCCGGTGATCCGGCCGTCCTTGAGCCGGTACCAGGCGTTGATCTGCGGCTCGGTGAACACCGTGCCGCCGCCGGCCCGCGCCGGGTAGGCGGCCTCGTCCGTGCCGGAGATCACGTTCATGACCTGCCAGCCCGTGCCCTGCCTGGTCAGCCACATGGTGGCGTGCTGCCCGGTCGCCGACCTCGCGCCGACCGCCAGGTAGGCGAACGCGGCGACGGGCGCGTCCTGACCCTTCACGAAGGCGGGGTTCAGCGTGTAGACGGGCCGGACCGCGCTCTCCAGCGCCGGAGCCTTCGCCGCCTCGGCGGCCTTCGCGGCGCTCCGGCTGATCAGCTTGCCGCGCTGGTGCTCGTCGAGGTGGACGAAGAAGGACGCCAGCCGTTCCCTGGCGGCGGGCGCCGCCGCGGCCTTCGCGGCCGCCGCGGTGTCGGCGGGGGACGGGGTGTAGGCGGGGGACGGGCCGGGCCCGGCGGCCAGCGCCGTTCCGGCGCCCGCGAGCATCGTCACGCCGATCCCGGCGGTCACCGCGCTCGCGGCGAGTTTCGCTGAGGTGCGCATATCAACCACCGATCCCCGACAGGGCCTGGCCCCACTGGAACTGGTAATTGCTGACGTAACTGCTGTACGCCATTTCCGAGTACCGGGGGCTGGACGGCCACGGGTCGCCGTAAGAGATCGTCTGGCTGCCGGGGTCGTAGCCGTAGATGACCTGGGAGTGCCCGCCGCCGGCCGACCAGTAGATGCCGGTCTGGACGGGGCGCTGCCCGTCGATCTCCCCTTCCACGCCCTGGAAGGAGAGGGGCCCGCTGACGTGGCCGGGGTTCAGGCCCAGCGCCTGGAAGGCGCGCTGGTCCCATTCGAGCTGTCCGGCCTGGTCGGGGCAGTAACTGCCCTGCGGGTACCCGAGCGCGAGGTCGCAGAAGTCGTTCTGGCTGACGTTGCCGACGCCGAAGTACTTGGCGATGGTGAGGCCGCTGGCGGCCCAGCACCACTGGTCCTGCTGCTGCACCTGCTGGGTGATGGGGAGTTCGCCGGCCGAGGCGACTCCGGTGGTGGCCGCGGCGGCGAGGGCGCCCGCCGCGACCGCGGCGGCCCCGCACGCGAGCCGCCATCGTGCCCGGGCGGGCCGGGTACGCGTTCTCATTCGCTTCCGCCATTTCTCCCGGCGTGCCGAAGAGCGCCTCGCGCACGGGGAGCCGAGCAATTCCCTCCGGTGCCGGGGGTGGATTATCCGGACGGAAACTGCCGTGCGCGAGGCCGAAGGAACGCCATTACAGTCTCATTCACGGCGAAAGCGGGGAAATGCCAGCAGGTCATAACGCCGGGATATGGCCCCCGGCGGCGCGGAAATCCGCCAGGTCAGGCCGGGGCCGCCGGCAGGGTCACGGTGACCTGGAGGCCGCCGTCGGGACGGGGACGGGCGGTGACGTGGCCGTCGTGGGCCCGCACGATCGACTGCACGATGGACAGGCCGAGCCCCGCGCCCTTGGCGGTGACCAGCCGGTCGCCGTCGAGCCGGCGGAACGGCTCGAACAGCCCCGGCACCTCGTACGACGGGACGGCCGGCCCGGAGTTGGCGACCTCCAGGACGGCCCGCCCGTCCCGCGTGCCGGAGGTGACGCGCACCCAGCCGCCCTCGCCCGAGTTGTGCCGGATGCCGTTCTCGACGAGGTTCTCCACGACCCGTTCGAGGAGCAGCGCGTCGCCGGTGGTCATGGCCTCGCACGGCTCGGTCTTGACGCCGATCCCGGCCTGCTCGGCCTCCGGCGCGGTCCGCGCCGCGACGTGCCCGACCACGTCCGCGAGGTCGACGGGGGCGCGGCGGGTGATCTCGTTCTCCGAGCGGGCGAGCAGCAGCAGCCCGCCGATCAGCCGCTCGTGCCGCGAGGTGATCTGCAGCAGGTCCTCGCCGAGCCGCAGCACGTCCGGGGACGCCGTCTTCCGGTGCATCGCCACCTCGACCAGCGCGCGGCCGAGCGTCAGCGGGGTGCGCAGCTCGTGCGAGGCGTTCGCCACGAAGCGGCGCTGCCCGTCGAACGACCGGTCG
Source organism: Actinomadura napierensis (assembly GCF_039529375.1). Taxonomy (NCBI): domain Bacteria; kingdom Bacillati; phylum Actinomycetota; class Actinomycetes; order Streptosporangiales; family Thermomonosporaceae; genus Actinomadura; species Actinomadura napierensis. The sequence goes on along the minus strand of NZ_BAAAMR010000209.1, from coordinate 2,023 downwards.
AGCCGCTCCACCATCGTGTCGAAGGTGTCGGCCAGCTCCTTGACCTCGTCGTGCGGCCCGTGCAGCGCGATCCGCTCGTGCAGGACGCGGTCGGCGGCGGGCGCGGCGGCGATCCGCCGCGCCGTCTCGGTCACCCGGTGCAGCGGGGTCAGGACGCGGCCGGCGATCAGCCATCCGAACGCCATCGCGGCCCCGCCGACGACCAGCAGCGCGATCGAGCCCTGCGTGACGAGGGACTGCGTCGCGGCGGCGCGCAGCTCGTCGTGCTGCTTGCGCGCCTGCGTCTCCAGGTCGAGCGGCGACATCGACCCGTCCCGGCTCTCCCGGGGGGCCGGGTTCCGTTCCACGACGGTCCGGCCGTCGCCGGACGCGTCCTTGTCCTGCGTGACGCGGGCGAGGACCTTCGTTCCGGCCCGGTCGACCTGCTGGGTGAACAGCGCGTACGTGGCGCCGAGCAGCACGAGCCCGGCGGCGAAGAACAGGCCGCCGTAGGTGAGCGTGAGGCGGGCGCGCAGCGAGACCCGGCGCGGCCCGCCGATCGCGGAGATCTTCACGGGATCCGGTACCCCGCTCCCTTGACGGTCTCGATGACGGGCGGTTCGGCGAGCTTGCGGCGCAGCTTCAGGACGGTCAGCCGGACGGCGCCGGTGAACGGGTCGGCGTGCTCGTCCCACGCCTTCTCCAGCAGCTGCTCGGCGGAGACGACCGCGCCGTCCGCGCGCAGCAGCTCGGTCAGCACGGCGAACTCCTTGCGCGCCAGCGGGACGTACCGGCCGTCGCGGAACACCTCGCGGCGCGCCGGGTCGAGGGTGATGCCCGCGCGGCGCAGCGTCGGCGGCGCGGCGGGCCGCGACCGGCGGCCGAGCGCGAGGACGCGGGCGGCCAGCTCGGGGAACGCGAACGGCTTGGTGAGGTAGTCGTCGGCGCCGAGGCCGAGCCCGGCGACCCGGTCGGTGATCTCGGCGGCGGCGGTCAGCATCAGCACCCGGGCTCCGGCGCCGCCCGCCACGAGTTCGCGGCAGACGTCGTCGCCGTGCACGACGGGCAGGTTCCGGTCCAGCACGACGACGTCGTAGTCGTTGACGCCCGCGCGTTCCAGGGCGGACGCCCCGTCGTGCGCGAGGTCGACGGCGTGCGCCTCGTCCCGCAGCCATTCCGCGATCGCGTCGGCGAGCAGCCGTTCGTCCTCCACCACCAGCACCCGCATGCCGTTCCCTCCGCCAGGTCCTGGTCGCCGATGGTGCCCGGTGGCGTGTTTCCTCCCCATAAGGGCGTGCGGCCGGGTGGATCCGGGGCCCGGCGGAAACGGTGAGGAAACGCCGGACCGCGTTGCATCGCTCCTCGTCGGGCCGGAGCACGTCCGGCCGCCGAACGAGGAGACGACACATGCGACTGCGGACTCTGCGGACGGGCGGGGCGCTGGCGGCGCTGCCGCTGGTGCTGGCGCTCACGCTGACCGGCTGCGGCTCGGACGACGACGGGGACGGCGGCGTGGCGTCCGCGAACGGGGACAAGCAGGTCGCCGCGACCAAGTCCCCCGGCGGGAAGGACATGGGCCTGAAGTACGCCCAGTGCATGCGCGAGCACGGCGTCCCGATGGACGACCCGCAGGACGGCCGCTTCACGATGAAGCTCGACGGCAAGACGCCGAAGGCGACCGTCGACAAGGCGCAGGAGGCCTGCCGGCAGTACAACCCGATGGAGAACGGGGCCGCGAGGAGCGACCCGAAGATGCAGGCGAAGATCCAGGAGTTCGCCGAGTGCATGCGCAAGAACGGCGTCGAGAAGTTCCCGGACCCGAAGCCGGGTCAGCAGGGGATCATCATGGACAAGAAGCTCAGCGAGGACCCCGACTTCAACAACGCCCAGTCGAAGTGCAAGGACATCATGGGAGGCGGTCCGAAGTGACCGCCCTGGAGGAGCGGGCGCCGGCGGAGGAGGGGAGGCGCCGTTCCCGGCGCCGCCGGCCGGGCCGGCGGGCGGCCCTCGCCGCGCTGGCCGCCGTGGAGGTGGCCGGCGGCGC
>NZ_BAAAMR010000208.1:0-7868 GCF_039529375.1 Actinomadura napierensis | reverse complement strand
CCGCCGGGCCCGCCTCCTCCGGGCCCGAAGCCGCCGGAGGCGCGGGGGCCTGCGGTGACGATGGAGCCGGTGTGCGGGGTGCCGGCGGTGTCCACCGCGTACGCGGCGGGGCCGGCGAGGGACGCGGCGGCCGCCAGGACCAGCACGGCGGCCAGCAGCCGGCCGCGCAGCAACCGCACGCCGGCGAGCGGCGCGGCGGCCAGCAGCCCGGCGGCGACGACGACCAGGCCGAGCCAGGGGTGCCAGCCGGGGGCGCGGCCCAGCAGCACGTACGCCCACACGGCGGTGACGGCGACCGACACCGACAGGAACACGGCGCCCTCGGTGGTGCGGCGCCGTTCCCATAGCAGCGCGGCGCCGATGCCGACGAGGGCGGCGATGGCGGGGGCGAGCGCGACGGTGTAGTACTCGTGGAAGATCCCCTGCATCTCGCTGAAGATCGCTCCGGTGAGCAGCAGCCAGCCGCCCCACACCAGCAGCGCGGCGCGGGCCGGGTCGGTGCGGGGGGCGCGGCGGGTGGCCCACAGCCCGGCGGCCAGCAGGATCAGCGCGGCGGGCAGCAGCCAGGAGATCTGGCCGCCGATCGCGGCGCCGAACATCCGGCCGACGCCGGCGTCCTGGTTGAGGTTGCCCAGGCCGCCGGTCTCCTCGCCGTTGAGGCGGCCGAGGCCGTTGTAGCCGAGCGCCAGTTCCAGGACCGAGTCGTGCTGGGATCCGCCGATGTAGGGGCGGGAGGAGGCGGGCACCAGCGCGACGGCCAGCACCCACCACCCGGCCGCCGCGACGAGCGCGGCGCCGGCGAGCAGCAGCTGCCACAGCCGCCGCCGCAGCGGGGTGGGCGCGCTGATCAGGTACACCAGCGCGAACACCGGGACGACCAGGAACGCCTGCATCATCTTGGCCAGGAACCCGGTGCCGACGCATGCGGCGGCGACCATCAGCCAGCGGGTGCTCGCGTTCTCCTGGGCGCGCAGGGCGGCGTAGGCGCCGGCGGTCAGCAGCAGCACCAGCAGCGCGTCGGGGTTGTTGAACCGGAACATCAGCGCGGCGACCGGGGTGAGGGCGAACGCGGCGCCGGCCAGCAGCCCCGCCCAGGCGGGGAACCGCCGCCGCACGGCCGCGTACAGGGTCGCAACGGTCGCGACGCCCATCAGCGCCTGCGGTGCCAGGACGCTCCAGGAGTTCACCCCGAAGATCCGCGCGGTGATCTCCATCGGCCACAGCGCGCCGGGCGTCTTGTCGACGGTGATGGCGTTGGCGGCGTCGGAGGAGCCGAAGAAGAACGCCTTCCAGCTGGTCGCGCCGGCCTGGACGGCGGCGGAGTAGAACGCGTTGGCCCAGCCGGAGGCGCCGAGGCCCCACAGGTACAGCACGGCGGTCGCGGCGAGCAGGACGAGCAGGGCGGGCCGGGCCCACGCCGGGTCGGCGGCGGGCCCGCGCCACAGGCGGTGCAGGACGCGGTGCGGGAGGCCGCCCCGCCCGCGCGGGGCGGCGGGCGGGGCGGCCTGGATCGTGGAGGTCATCGTTGGGTGTCCCAAGGGTCAGCCGAGCCTGTACAGCTGGGCGCCGGTGGAGCCGGACGTGGAGGTCCCGCCGTATTCAGCGGGCTTGACCAGGGTGCCGTTCTTCTGCACCCAGGCGGTGACGGAGGCGTCGCCGCCTCCGGGCCCCATGCCGCCGCCGAGCAGGATGTAGCGCAGCCTGCCGTCCTTGACGTACTGCTGCAGCTTGGCGACGGTCATGGCGGGGTCGCTGCCGGTGAAGCCGCCCATCGCGATGACGGGGCGTCCGGTGCTGAGGATGATCGAGCCCGCGGACTGGGCGCTGGAGACCGCCAGCAGCCAGGTCGCGTTCCCCTGGTTCTTCTCCAGGTAGGAGATCATCTGGGTGCTGGTCTCGCCGCCGCCGGGTCCGCCGCCGAAGCCGCCGCGCATGCCGCCGGACCGCCGGGACCAGTCGCCGCGCGTGCCGGGTGTCTGCCCGCCGGCCTCGGCGTTCTGCCGCGGCCCGCCGGAGTTCTGCCCGCCGGGTGCGCCGCCGGGGGCGCGTCCCTTGAACCCGCCGGGCATGCCGCCGGGTCCGCCGCCCATGCCGCCGGGTCCGGACCCGGTGGACGGGCCGGCCTGCGGGTTGGTGCCGTTGGAGGCGGTGGAGGCGGCCGACACCGCGTAGGCGCCCGGCCCGGCCAGTGTCGCGACGACCGCGAGGGCGGCGCCGGCGACGGCGGCGCGGGTTCCGGCGCGGCGGACGAACCGGCCGATCAGCAGGCCGGCGACCGCGAGCACGGCCGCGGCGGCGATCGTCCAGCGCAGCCACGGCTGCCAGGACGGGGTGCGGTTCAGCAGGGTGAACGCCCACGCGCCGGTCACGGCGACCGCGGCGGACAGCGCCGGCGGCCACACCCACGTCAGGCGCGCGGTGCGGCGGCCGGCGCCGAACAGCAGGGCGCCGCCGGCGCCGGTGAGCGCGGCGATCGCGGGGCCGAGCGCGGTGGTGTAGTAGGGGTGGAAGGTGCCTTCGGCGAAGCTGAAGATGACGTAGTGGACGGCGAGCCAGCCGCCCCACAGCAGCAGCGCGGCGCGGGCGAGGTCGGTGCGGGGCCGCTTCCACAGCAGCACCAGGCAGGCGGCCAGCGCGATGACGGCGAACGGGATCAGCCAGGAGATCTGGCCGCCGACGATGTCGTTGAACAGCCGTCCGGCGCCGGCCTGCCCGCCGAACGAGGCGCCTCCGCCGCGTCCTCCGCCGGGGCCGTTGTTCTCGCCGAAGACGCGGCCGAGGCCGTTGTAGCCGATGACCAGGTCCCAGACGGTGCCGTCGGTGCTGCCGCCGATGTAGGGCCGCCTGCCGGCGGGGACGGCGTCGACGATCAGCATCCACCAGGCCGAGGAGGCGGCCAGGACGGCGCCGGCGGCGACCAGGTGCGCCAGGCGCCGCACGATGCCGGGCCGCGCGGCGATCAGGTACACCGCCGCGAACGCGGGGACGACCAGGAACGCCTGCAGCATCTTGGTGTTGAACCCGCAGCCGATCAGGAACGCCGACAGCAGCAGGGGCCGCAGCCGCCCGGTGTCGATGGCGCGCTGGCACGCCCACGCGGCGGCGACCAGCAGCAGCACCAGCAGCGTGTCGGGGTTGTTGTCGCGGTTGATCGCGACGGTGATCGGGGTGAGGGCGAGCACGGCGGCAGCGATGAGCGCGGCGGGGTGCCCGAACGCGCGGCGGACGGTGGCGTGCAGGATCGCCACGGCGGCGACGCCCTCGATGACCTGCGGGAGCAGCAGGGCGGGGGTGCCGAACCCGATGACGCGGGCGAGCAGTTCCTGCGCCCACAGCGCCATCGGCGGTTTGTCGACGGTGATGTAGTTGCCGGCGTCCAGGGAGCCGAAGAAGAACGCCTTCCAGCTCTGGGTTCCGCTCTTGACGGCGGCGGAGTAGTAGGAGTTGGCGTAGCCACCGGAGTTCAGGTCCCAGGCATACAGGGCGGCGGCGAGGGCGAGGATCGCCCACAGGGCGGGGCGGGACCAGCGGGGGTCGCCGGGGGCGCCGAGCAGCAGCCGGCGGATCCGCCCGCCGGGGGCGGGGGCCGCGGTCCCCGCGGCGGGCGCGGGAAGCGTCTGGGTCATGACAGGGTCCCTCCGGTCTCCTCGGCGGCCGGCGTGCGGCCGTCCGCGGGGGTCGCGACGTAGACGCGGGCGCCGCCGGCGTGCGGGGAGCCGGCGCCTGCCCGCTGGTGCCCCAGGCGGCGGGGGTGGAAGATCCAGGCGCGCATCAGCAGGAACCGCACCAGGGTGGCGACGGCGTTGGCGGCGATGAGCGCGGCGACCTCGACGGCGCGGGACGCGCCGGGCGCGGCGGCGTGCAGCAGCGCCAGCCCGCCGGTGGACAGCGCGAGGCCGAGCAGGAACGTCAGGCCGCCTTCGAGCTGCTGGCGCAGGGCGCGGCGGGTGCCGGTGACGCCGAAGGTGAAGCGGCGGTTGGCGGCGGTGTTGAACACGGTGGTGATCACCAGGGACAGCGCGTTGGCCCACAGCGGCCCCATCGCCAGGCGCAGCAGCACGAACAGCACCAGTTGCGCGAGGGTGCTGATGGCGCCGATGACGGCGAAGGCGGGCAGCTGCCGCGCCATCCCGGCGGGCAGCGCGGCCCCGGCCTGCCCGCCGGCGGCGGGGGCGGTGGGGCGGGCGCGTCCGCCGACGGGGGCGCGGAACGCGCCGGTGAGCAGGCGGCGGCCGACGCGGGCCATGCCGCGCAGGTCGTCGCGGGCGGTGCGGACGACGTCGACGCGGGAGTCGGGGTCGTCGACCCAGTCGACGGGGACCTCGTGGATGCGCAGCCCGTTGCGTTCGGCGAGCAGCAGCAGCTCGGTGTCGAAGAACCACTCCTCGTCCTCCACCGACGGCAGCAGCGCCTGGACGATCTCGGTGCGGGCGGCCTTGAAGCCGCACTGGGCGTCGGAGAAGCGGGCGGCGAGGGTGGCGCGCAGCAGCAGGTTGTAGCAGCGGGAGATGACCTCGCGGCGGGGGCCGCGCACGACGGCGGACCCGCGGGTGAGCCGCGACCCGATCGCCAGGTCGCTGTGCCCGGAGATCAGCGGCGCGACCAGCGGCAGGAACGCGTCCAGGTCGGTGGACAGGTCCACGTCCATGTAGGCGACGACGTCGGCGTCGCTGGTGCCCCACACGTGCCGCAGCGCCCGTCCGCGTCCCTTGCGTTCCAGCCGGACGGCGTTGACGCGGTCCAGCCGCGCCATCAGGTCCTCGGCGACCCGCCAGGTGCGGTCGGTGCTGGCGTTGTCGGCGATGGTGATGCGGAAGGGGTAGGGGAAGGTGTCGGACAGGTAGGCGTGCAGGCGCTGCACGCTGGCGGCCAGGACGCGTTCCTCGTTGTAGACGGGGATGACCACCTCGACCAGCCGTCCCCGCCCGCCGTGCTCGTGCACGGGCGGGGGCGGCGCGGCGGGCGTGCCCCGTTCGGTGACAAGGTGACTCATGTGACCGAGGTTCGGCGGCCGGTGTGGGAAGCCCCTGAGCCGTGGATTAACGCGGTATGAGAAACGCCGCGACGCCGCCCAGGGGTCCGCCCTGGGGGCCGCAGGCGGGGTCAGTCGCGGGGCTGGGCGGTGCCGGGCAGGCGGACGCGGGCGAGGGTGCCGCCGCCGTCGGCGGCCTCCAGGGCGACGCGGCCGCCGCTCTCGGCGACGACGCGGGCGACGATCGACAGGCCGAGCCCGGAGCCGGGCAGGCTGCGCGCCGACGGGGACCGCCAGAACCGCTCGAACACGTGCGGGAGGTCGGCGGCGGGGATGCCGGGGCCCTGGTCGCGGACGGTCAGCTCCCCGCCGGCAAGCCGCACGGCGACGGTCCCGGCGGGCGGGGAGAACTTCACGGCGTTGTCCAGCAGGTTCACCACGGCGCGTTCCAGGGACGCGGGGTCGCCCTGGACGTACCAGGGTTCGGTGCTCGCCTGCACGGTGAGGCCGGGGCCGCGCAGCCGGGCGCGGTCGACGGCGCGGTCGACGACCTCGTGCAGCGCGACGGTCTGGCGGACCGGTTCGGCCTCGTCGGGCCGGGCGAGTTCCAGCAGGTCCCCGACCAGGCTGGACAGCTCCAGCATCTGCGCCTTGACGCTGACCAGCAGGTTGTGGCGGGTGGCGGCGGGCAGGTCGCGGCCGGTGGCCTCGGCGCGCAGCAGCAGGTCGATGTTGGTGCGCAGGCTGGTCAGGGGGGTGCGCAGCTCGTGCCCGGCGTCGGCGATGAGCTGCTGCTGGCGTTCCCGGGAGGCGGCCAGGGCGCCGGTCATGGCGTTGAAGGAGCGGCCGAGCCGGGCGATCTCGTCGGTGCCCTCGGCGGGGATGCGGATGCCGAGGTCCTCGGTGCGGGCGATGTGCTCGGCGACGCCGGTCAGCTCGTCGACGGGCCGCAGCGACGCGCGGGCGATCATCAGGCCGGCGGCGGCCGACACCAGCACGCCGAGGGCGGTGACGGCGACCAGCAGCAGCGCCAGGTTGTCCAGGGGCCCTTCGACCTCGTCCAGGGAGATCGCGACCGACACCGCGAACGGGGCGCCGTCGGCGGCCTGGCCGGGGAAGGTCAGGACGCGCACGTCGATGGTGCGGCCGGCGGTGGTGACGCCGGTGCCGTCGTGCACGACCCGCTCGTCGCCGCCGCGGGCGACCCGCGCGTCGTCGGCGGTGACCTTCAGCGACCCGGCGTCGGGGATGGTGCAGGGCCGGCCCTGCGCGTTCACCACCTGGACGATCTCGTAGGGGCCGGGCGGGCGGCCGTCGCTGCTGCTGCTGGTGGCGTCGGGGCGGCACGCGGCGAGCGCGTCGGTGATCTGCCGGCCCAGCATCCGCTGGATGCGGCCGCCCGGCCCGCCGCCGGGGCCGCCGGGCCCTTCGGGGCCGGGCGGCCCGCCGGTGGACGCGGCGAGGCGCCGGTCGAGCTCGTGGTACAGCTGGTTGCGGGTGAGGTACCAGCCGGCGGCGGCGCAGACGGCGACGGCGAGCGCGACGGCGACGGCGGTGAGCAGCGCCATCCGGGCGCGCAGGGTGAGCCGCCGGGTCATGGGCGGTTTCCCGGCCGGGCGCCGCCGTGCGCTCACGGGGACGCCGCCGTCCGCAGGACGTAGCCGACGCCGCGGACGGTGTGGACGAGCCGCGGCATCCCGCCGGCCTCGGTCTTGCGCCGCAGGTACATCACGTACACGTCCAGGGAGTTGGAGGCGGGTTCGAAGTCGAAGCCCCAGACGGTCTCCAGGATCTGCTCGCGGGTGAGGACCTGGCGGGGGTGGGCCAGGAACATCTCCAGCAGCATGTACTCGGTGCGGGTGAGGGCGAGCGGCCGGCCGCCGCGGGTGACCTCGCGGGTGAGGGTGTCCATCCGCAGGTCGTCGAAGGACAGGACGTCCTCGCGGCGGGCGCCGGCGGCGGTGTCGGCGTTCATCGCGGTGCGGCGCAGCAGGGCCCGCACCCGCGCCAGGAGCTCGTCCAGCTCGAACGGTTTGGCGAGGTAGTCGTCGGCGCCGGCGTCCAGGCCGGTGACGCGGTCGCCGACCATGTCGCGGGCGGTGAGCATCAGCACCGGCATGGTGGCGCCGAGGGCGCGCAGCCGGCGGCAGGTGGTCAGGCCGTCCATGCGGGGCATCAGCACGTCCAGCACGACCAGGTCGGGGCGTTCGGCTTCGACGCTCTGCAGGGCCGCGGCGCCGTCGGCGGCCTCGGCGACCCGGTAGCCCTCGAACTCCAGGCTGCTGGACAGCGATTCGCGGACGGCGGGCTCGTCGTCGACGATCAGTATCCGTGCGGCGGGCGCCGCCTGCGGGGTGCCGGGCTCCATGTACTCACCGTAAACAGCGCCGGTGAGGGCTCCGGCCGCCGGTACCGGTTTCTCATGGATCTTTCAGGAACTTCTGAGCGGCGCTTCAGCGGGCCGGGCCGCCGTCGGTCTCGTCGGCCCACACGTCGGCCCCGGCCGCGGCGGGTTCAGCAGTGGCGGGTCGCGGGGTGGCGGGCTCGGCGGGTTCGGCCTCGGCGGGTTCGGTCGGTACGGGTTCGGCGGTGATGACGACGGGGCCGGGGGCCGGGCGGGTCGCGGTGGTCCAGGTGGTGCGGGCCACGTCCACCACCACGTCGCGGGCGACGTCCAGGACAATGCCGCGCAGCACGTCCTTCATCGCGATCTTCAGGGCCTCGCGCAGCACCTCGGCCATCACCACCTCGATCGCGGCGGTGGCGGCCTGGACGGCGGCACGGACGGTCAGGTCGCGGGCGGTGCGGGCGAACACGCAGCCCGCGGCGGCGGCCAGCAGCGCGCCGGCCGAGCGGGCGGCCTCGCGCGCGCCGGCGCGGTCGGCGAGCTGGTGAC
>NZ_BAAAMR010000207.1:0-8077 GCF_039529375.1 Actinomadura napierensis | reverse complement strand
CGGCCGCACCGACCCGCACGGCCGCGCCGTCGGCGCGGGTGCGGGGGTCTTCGGATGCGCCAGCGCGTTCCGCTCCGCCACCGGCGTGACGCGCGGCGACGAGCCGGAGTCGGCGGCCGCCCAGATCCCGGCGGCGAGCGCGCCCGCGCCCACCACCCCGGCCAGCGCCAGCATGGGCCCGCGGCGGATGCGACCCTTGTCGATCATGTTGCTCCTCGGGGGGACGGTGTCCGTACACCCCTCAGAACCCCCGCGGCGCCCCATCCGGTTGTCACGATCCCGGATGAATTTCCGCGAATCGACGGACCGGCCGCCGCCTCAGAGGCGGCCGGCGGCGGCGAGCGCGTCCGGGAGCAGCCCGGCCAGCGCGCGGAACGCCTTGCCCCGGTGGCTGATCGCGTCCTTCTCCGCCGGCGCCATCTCCGCGGTCGTGCGGGTCTCGCCGTCCGGCAGGAAGACCGGGTCGTAGCCGAAGCCGCCGGTGCCGCGCGGCGAGCGGATCACCGTCCCGCGCATCCGGCCCTCGACGGTGTGCTCGACGGCGGCGCGGTCGCCGCTCGCCGGGACGACCAGCGCCGCCGCGCACACGAACGCCGCGCCGCGCAGGCCGTCGGCGACGTCGCCGAGCTGGTCGAGGACGAGCTGAAGGTTCGCCGCGTCCTTGTCGCCGGTGGCGTCGCCGAACCGTCCCGACCAGCGGGCCGACAGCACGCCCGGCATGCCGTTCAGCGCGTCCACGCACAGGCCCGAGTCGTCGGAGACGGCGGGCAGGCCGGTGTGCGCGGCGATGGCGCGGGCCTTCAGCAGCGCGTTCCCCTCGAAGGTCAGCTCGGTCTCGGGCACGTCGGGCGCGCCGGGGAACTCGGCGAGGCCCGCCACGTCGACGCCGTCGAGGATCCGCTCCAGTTCGGCGATCTTTCCCGCGTTGCGGGTCGCCAGCACGATCCGCGTCACCGGGCGAGCGCTTCCTTCTGCAGCCGGGTCAGGTCGGCGCAGCCGCCCGCCGCGAGGTCGAGCAGCGCGTCCAGCTCGGCGCGGTCGAACGGGGCGCCCTCGGCGGTGCCCTGCACCTCGACGAACTTGCCGTCGCCGGTGCACACCACGTTCATGTCGGTGCCGGCGGCCGAGTCCTCCTCGTAGCACAGGTCGAGCCGCGCCTCCCCGGCGACGACGCCGACGCTGACCGCCGCGACCGAGGTGACCAGCGGGTTCCCGCGCAGCATCTTGCGCTCGCGCATCCACGACACCGCGTCGGCGAGCGCGACGTACGCGCCGGTGATCGCGGCGGTCCGGGTGCCGCCGTCGGCCTGCAGCACGTCGCAGTCCAGCTGGACGGTGTTCTCGCCGAGCGCCTTGAAGTCCAGGCACGCCCGGACGGACCGGCCGATCAGCCGGGAGATCTCGTGGGTGCGGCCGCCGACCCGGCCCTTGATGGACTCGCGGTCGTTGCGGGTGTTGGTGGCGCGGGGCAGCATCGCGTACTCGGCGGTGACCCAGCCGAGGCCGCTCTCGCGCCGCCAGCGGGGCACCGAGTCCTGCACGGAGGCCGCGCACAGCACCCGCGTCCGGCCGAACTCCACGAGCACCGACCCCTCCGCGTGGTCGAGCCATCCGCGCTGGATGCGGACGGGGCGGAGCTGGTCTGGTGCGCGATCATCGGGGCGTGCCATGCGCACCACCCTAGTGCCCGGCGGGCGCGTCACAGGTCGCCCGGCGGGCGCGTCACAGGTCGTAGGAGGCGCCCACCCGGGCCAGCTCGATGTCGCCGCCGTAGCCGCTGGCCTTGGCCTCCTTCAGCGACATGTCCTGGTCGTTCCACGGGACCAGGTGGGTCAGCACGAGGCGGCCGGCGTCGGCGCGGGCGGCGTGCTCGCCCGCCTCCCGCGCGGTCAGGTGCAGCTCGGACGGCAGGCCGGGCCCCTCCAGGAACGACGCCTCGCACAGGAACAGGTCGGCGCCGCGCGCCAGCTCCACCAGCGTGTCGGACACCCCGGTGTCACCGGAGTAGGCGAGGGCCTTGCCGCCGTGCTCGATGCGGAACGCGTACGCCTCCACCGGGTGCGGCATCAGCGCGGTCGTCACCCGGAACGGGCCGATCTCGTACGGGCCGCGGCGCAGCACGTGGAAGTCGAACGTCTCGCACATCCCCGGCTCGGGTTCGAGGTCGTAGGCCTTCGCCATCCGCACCGCGGTCCCCTCGGGGCCGTGGACCGGCAGCCGCGGCTGCGGGCCCTCGGGATGGTAGGTGCGCGCCACCCACAGCCCGCACAGGTCCAGGCAGTGGTCGGCGTGCAGATGCGAGACGCACACCGCGTCGATCTCCTGCAACGAGCGGAAGCGCTGCAGCGATCCGAGCGCGCCGTTGCCGAGATCGAGCACGAGCGCGTAGCCGTCGGCCTCGATCAGGTAGCTGGACGCGGGGCTGTCCGGCCCCGGGAAACTGCCGGAGCAGCCGATCACTGTGACCCGCACGCTCACTCCTCCTCTTGTGTCCCCGAGGAATCAGGTCGTCAGAGCCTTGCTCAGGGCGGGGCCGGTGCCCCCCGCGCCGCCCGGCCCGGCCTCGGCGGCCGCGCGGGCCGTCTCCACCGCGTCGATCTCCGGCCCGAGGAACCGCCGGCCGAGCTCGGCGAACACGTCGGGGTCACCGGTCACGCGGAACCGGTGCCGTGGCCGGGGCCTCGCCTCGTCGCGCGCCAGCCCCTGGTCGTGCAGCACTCGATACACGTCCTTGGCGGTCTCGTCGGCGCTTGAGACCAGTGTGACCCCGTCGCCGACGACATACGAGATGACGCCGGTCAGCAGTGGGTAATGGGTGCAGCCCAGGATGAGCGTGTCGCAGCCGGCGGCCACGATCGGCCGCAGGTAGTCGCGCGCCGCGTCCAGCAGTTCCGCCCCCATCGTCACACCCGCCTCGACGAACTCGACGAAGCGCGGGCAGGCCGCGCTGACCAGCTCGATGTGCGGCGCGGCGGCGAACGCGTCGTCGTAGGCGCGGCTGGTGACGGTGGCGTGCGTCGCGATCAGGCCGACCCGCCCGTTGGAGGTCGCGCGCACGGCGCGCCGGGTGGCCGGGTTGATCACCTCGATCACCGGGACGTCGTAGCGCTCGCGGGCGTCGCGCAGCATCGCCGAGCTGGCGCTGTTGCAGGCGATCACCAGCATCTTCACGCCCTCGTCGACGAGCTGGTCGAGCATCTCCAGCGCGTACGCGCGGACCTCGGCGATCGGGCGCGGCCCGTACGGCTGGCGGGCCGAGTCGCCGAGGTAGACGATCGGCTCGTTCGGCAGCTGGTCGAGGATCGCGCGGGCCACGGTGAGACCGCCGAATCCGCTGTCGAACACACCGATCGGCAGATCCGACCGGTGACCGGAGGAGGGCGCTGTCGGGTCGAGGTCGCCGGTCGCTGACATGGTCCTACAGGCTAGGCGACTTACCCCCGTCCAGGTGCGTCATGCGTTGGACATCACACCGTCACCCGCCGGAAAAGGGCCCAGTTCACGGGAGCCGCCGGTGATCCCGTCGCGGGCCGCGCCGAAACGCCGGGGGATCGTGCCGCGGGGCAGCCGACCGTCAGCCGCGGCCGACGCGGGCGATCTGGCGGCTCTGCGCGACGAGGCGTCCGGTGGAGTCCCAGACCTCGACCTCCTCGTCGAACCAGCCGTGCGACATCAGCCGCCCGCCGCCGTGCAGGGCGAGCCATCCAGGGGCGGGGACCGCCCGCATGTGCCAGGTGAGCTCGACGGTCGGCGCCCAGCCGCGGGTGCCGAGGTTGAGCGCGACGGGCGGCAGCGCGTCCACGGCGACCGCGAGGCTGTAGGCGTCGGGCTCGTGGCCGTCGCGGAGCCGGAACCAGGCGCGCGAGTCCGGGGTGCCGCTCGGCCGGCCGTCCAGCCAGCCCATCGTGGTGCGGTCGAAGCGCATGTCGACGCGGCCGGCGAAGCCCTCCGCGTCCTGCTTCTCGGCGCGGAAGTCGGTGCAGTCGGCCAGCGGCGGGACGGCGGGGTCGGGCGCCGGGCCGGCCCAGTCGGGCTGCACGGCGGCGTCCAGGGTGCCGGTGGTGATCAGCGCCTCCACCACGGAGCGGTCCTCCTGGACGAGGCTGACCAGCGCCGTCGCGGCGGTGCGGCCCTGCTTGCGGGTGTCGACGACCAGTTGCGCGGGGCCGGGCCGGCCGGGCCGCAGGAAGGTCGCCGCGGTGGAGATCGGGTGCTCGTGCGGGGAGGCGTCCACGGCCGCGCGGGCGAGGACCGCCATCAGGTAGCCGCCGTTCAGCGCCTCGCCGATGACGTAGCCGTCGTCCAGCACGGCCTCGTACCGGCCCTCGTCGATCCGCTCGACCGCGATCGCCGCTTCGAACCCGCTCATCCGCATCTCCCGCTCCGGCCGCCGGGCGTCCACCCGGCCGGCACGGTTCTAGAATCTCGTTCGATTCCGCACTGTACCGTGCCGGACGGGACGGACGCCGTGGCCGGGATCACGCCCGCCCGGCCCGCGGTCAGGCCCAGAGCCGGCCCGCGGTCAGGCCCAGAGCCGGCCCGCGGTCAGGCCCAGAGCTGGCCTTCGAGGCGCGCCTCGGCCTCCTCCAGGGTGCCGCCGTAGGCGCCCGTGGACAGGTACTTCCAGCCGCCGTCGGCGACGATGAACACGATGTCGGCGCGCTCGCCCGCCTTCACCGCCTTGCTCGCCATGCCGATCGCGGCGTGCAGCGCGCCGCCGGTGGAGATCCCGGCGAAGATGCCCTCCTGCTCCAGCAGTTCACGGGTGCGGCGCAGCGCGTCCAGCGACCCGACCGAGAACCGGGTCGTCAGGACCGAGTCGTCGTACAGCTCGGGGATGAAGCCCTCGTCGATGTTGCGCAGCCCGTACACCAGCTCGCCGTACCGCGGCTCCGCCGCGACGATCTTGACGCCGGGCACCTGCTCGCGCAGGTACCGGCCGACGCCCATCAGCGTGCCGGTGGTGCCGAGGCCCGCGACGAAGTGCGTCACCGACGGCAGGTCGGCGAGGATCTCCGGCCCGGTCGTCTCGTAGTGCGCCTGCGCGTTGGCCTCGTTCCCGTACTGGTACAGCATCACCCAGTCGGGGTTCTCGGCCGCCAGGCCCTTCGCCACCCGGACGGCCTCGTTGGAGCCGCCCGCGGCGGGCGAGGAGATGATCTCCGCGCCCCACATCTCCAGCAGCTGGCGCCGCTCGGCCGAGGTGTTCTCCGGCATCACGCACACCATCCGGTAGCCGCGCAGCTTGGCGACCATGGCCAGCGAGATGCCGGTGTTCCCGGACGTCGGCTCGAGAATCGTGCAGCCCGGCGTCAGCAGGCCGTCCTTCTCCGCCTTCTCGATCATGTAGAAGGCGGGACGGTCCTTCACCGACCCGGTCGGGTTGCGGTCCTCCAGCTTCGCCCAGAGCCGGACGTCCCCGCTCGGCGACAGCCGCGGCAGCCCGACCAGCGGGGTGCCGCCGAGGGAGTCCAGCAGCGAGTCGAATCGCATGTCCGCTCGTCCAGCCCGGCTCAGCCGCCCGCGACGGCCGGCAGGATCGTCACGCCGTCGCCGTCGGAGACCTGCGTCTCCAGGCCGCCGAGGAACCGCACGTCCTCGTCGTTGAGGTAGACGTTGACGAACCTGCGCAGGCCCTTGTCGTCCACCAGCCGGTCGCGCAGCCCGGGGTGGCGGGAGTCCAGGTCGGCGAACAGCTCGTCGAGCGTGCCGCCCTTGCCCTCGACGGCCTTGGCGCCGTCGGTGAGGTTGCGCAGGATCGTCGGGATCCGGACCTCGATCGCCATCGCGATGATCTCCTTCGGTCGTACGGGGCTCCCCGCCCTCTGCGTCACAACCGGGCGGGCAGCGGGGGAATTCCGGGCAGGATCAGCGCGTCGGCGAACAGTCGTAGACGACCTCGGCGCGCGAGTGCCCGAACAGGAAGCTCTGTACGGGTGGCACCGCGGAGGCCGGGACGCGGCGCCGCACGCCCGTCACGTCCCCGCTCGTCCACATGTCGACCAGTTTACCGGCCGCGTCCCGGCCGTTCCCCGCCGCCATCGCGCTCGGCAACCTCGGCGATCAGGCGTCGTAGGAGTCGACGATCCGGACCTCTTCCTCGGTCACCTCGCCGTCGGCGATCCGGTACGACCGGAACTCCTCGGTGTCCTCGGCGCGGGTCGACACGAGCACGTAGTGCGCGTTCGGCTCGGAGGCGTAGGAGATGTCGGTGCGGGACGGGTACGCCTCGGTCGCGGTGTGCGAGTGGTAGATCACCACCGGCTCCTCGTCCCGGTCGTCCATCTCCCGCCACAGCTTCAACTGCTCCTGCGAGTCGAACCGGTAGAACGTCGGGGACCGCTCGGCGTTGGCCATCGCCACGTACCGGACGGGCCGGTCGGACCCGATCGGGCCGGCGATGATGCCGCACGCCTCGTCCGGATGGTCGGCGCGCGCATGCGCGACGATCTTCTCGACCAGGGCACGCTCGATCGTCAGCATGCCCCGAAGGCTACCGCCCCGGCCGGCGCGTCCCTCATCCGCAGTCGAGCCGGACGTGCATCCGGAACCGGGTGCCGCCCGCGCCGGATCTGATCTGCACGATGTGGCAGAGCCGGCGCACGGCCCACATCGCGCCCCCGACGTCCCGGCCGCCCGGTGCGTCGCCGGAGTGCGGGGCGCGCGGCGGGGTGTAGCCGAGGAACCGGTCGGTGAGCGCGCGGCCCGGGTCGGCCACGTCGCACACCAGCTCGCCGGCCTCCGCCCACAGCCGCGCGGCGCCGTGCCCGCCGCCCTCCCGGACGATCATCGTGGCGACCTCGTTCACCGCCAGCACGAGCGGCAGCGTCCGGCTCTCCGGCAGCCCGAGCCGGACGGCCTCGGCGGTGAGGAAGCCGCGCAGCGACGGCAGCCCGCCGGGGCCGAACGCCCGGTGGGCAGCGGCGGTCGGGGGCGGCGGCAGCGCGCCCGCGTTGCATTCGGCGTAGTACTCGGCGGGGTCGGTGAACTCGGGGCTCGGGCGCGCGCCGTCCGGGCCGGCCAGCTCCGGATGCGTCCGGGCCATGCCGTCCAGCACGGGCCGGGGCAGCGACGCCGTGTCGTACGCGCACATGATCATGGTCGGGGTGCCGGCGAACACCACGTTCAGCAGCGACTCGTGCCGCTGCCACTCGCGCGTCTCCAGCGGCGTCAGCCCGTCCCACACCGGCTCGGCCAGCAGCCGCAGCCGACCGCGCGGCCACCAGTCGGCGCGCATCCGGTCGTGGTACCCGGCCAGCGCCCGCATCGGCCCGCGGAACCACTCGGCGGAGTCGATGAACTCGATGCCCGTGCAGGTCTCCACGCCGAGGTGCTCGCGCAGCGTCACCCGGACCGGGTCGGAGGCGATCACCACCACCGCGTCGCCCGCGCGCCGCCCGGCCCGCAGGTACGGGACGGCGGTCAGCGCCAGCTCGCGCGGCCACCCGTACGGCACCGCCCGGTGCACCAGCACGTCGCCGCCGGCGGCCTGCGGCGGCGCGTCCTGCGCGAGGCCCCGGGCCTCCGGCGGACCTGCCTGATGGGCGATCATCGAGCCCCCTCCCGGACGACGCCGGGCGCGCCCTCCCAGCCGGTCACCCGCATCATCATCTCCACGCAGCGGGGCGCCGACCGCAGCACGACCATCCGGTCGGGCACGACGCTCCACTCGTTCACGCCGACCAGCGCGCGCAACCCGTCCAGGTCGCAGAACTCCACCCCGGCCAGATCCAGGCACACGTGGGCGGCGCGGTCGTCCAGCCCGCGCAGCGCCGCCAGCAGGCCCGGCAGCGTCGACGCGTCGATCGAGCCGGACAGGCGCAGGCCGGGCGGCGCGAACAGCGGCTCGATCCGCAGCGCGCCGTCGTCGAACACCGCGTCGGCGCGGACCCGCCCGCCGTGGCACGCCTCCAGCCCGCCCAGCAGGCCCGGCCCGAACCAGCGCCGGTCGAACTGGCACAGCGCCATCACGTCGCCGGCCCGGGCCGCGGCCCGGCCCACGGCGTTCTCGAACGCCGCGAACCCGGCGGTGCCGGGCCAGCCGCGCGACGACGGCGACGCCTCGACGGTCACCCGG
>NZ_BAAAMR010000206.1:0-8357 GCF_039529375.1 Actinomadura napierensis | reverse complement strand
GGCTCGCGGACGCGCGGGACGAGGCCGCGCAGCGCGCCGAGACCGCGCAGGCCGAGTTCGAGGCGTTCGAGGCCGAGGTCGTCGAGGACCCGGTGCTCGCCGCCGAGCACGAGGCGGCGCAGGAGGCGCTCGCCGCCGCCGAGGACGCCGCCGAGGACGCCCGCGCCGCCGTCGACGAGCCGCGCCGCGCGCTCAAGGAGGCCCGGTCCGCCGTCGCCGCGGCCCGGTCCGCCGACCAGGCCGCGCAGAAGAAGGTCACCGCGCTGCAGGCCCGGATCGAGGCGCTGAACCTGACGCTCGCGAGCGCCGCCGACGGTGGCGAGGCGCTGCTCGCGGCCGGCGCCGACGGCTCGGTCGAGGGCGTGCTCGGCACGGTCGCCTCGCTGCTGACCGTCCGACCGGGATACGAGACCGCGGTGGCCGCCGCGCTGGGCGACGCCGCGCAGGCCATCGCCGTCGGGTCGCTCGACACCGCCGAGGCCGCGCTGGGGCTGCTGCGCGCCCGCGACGCCGGCCGCGCCGGCCTGCTCGTCGGCGGAGGAGCCCTCGACCGGTCCGAGCGTGTGCAGGGCGTCGACTACGCGGCAGACGCGGTGACCGTGCCCGACGCGGTGCGTCCCGCGCTGGAACATCTGCTGCGCGGCGTCGCGGTGGTGGACGACGTTCCCGCCGCCGCCGCGCTCGTCCGCCGCGAGCCCGCGCTGCGCGCCGTCACCCGCGACGGCGACCTCGTCGGCGCGCACTGGGCGCAGGGCGGCGCCGCCGGCGGCGGGCAGAGCCTGCTGCAGATGCGCGCCACCCTCGACCAGGCCACCGAGGACCTCGCCGCCGCAGAGACCGCCGCAGAGACCGCCGCCGATGAGCTCACCGCCTCGGCGGAGGCCGAGCAGTCCGCCCAGACGGCCCTGGACGCGGCGCAGGCCGCCGCCAACCAGTCCCAGACCGGGGTGAACCAGGCGCAGGCCGAGCTCGACCGGGTCCGCGCGCGGGTGCGCGAGTTCGACGCGCAGGCGGCGCAGGAGGCCAAGCGCGCCGCCCGGCTGGAGGCCGACGTGCGCGCCGCGCGCGGCGAGGCGGAACGGCTCACCAAGGCGCTCGACGCGGCGAACGAGTCGCTGGAGCGCGACACCGAGGCCGCCGAGGAGCTGGCGATGCGCCTCGCCGAGTCGGAGGAGGCCGCCGAGGTCGCCGACGAGGCCGGGGACGACACCGACGCCCGCGACGAGCTCGCCGAGCGCTGCCGGGTGCTGCGGTCGTCGGAGATGGAGGCGCGGCTGTCCGTCCGCACCGCCGAGGAGCGCGTCCAGGCCATCACCGGACGCGCCGACGCGCTGGAGCGCGGTGCCCGCCGCGAGCGCGAGGAGCGGGCCCGCGCCGCCGAGCGCCGCGCCCGCCGCGAGGTCCAGGCCAGGACCGCCAAGGCCGTCCTCAAGGCCGCGCGGACGGCGCTGGAGCGGATCGAGCTGTCGCTGGCCGCCGCGGTCCGGCGGCGGGAGGCGGCCGAGCAGGCCAAGGCGGTCCGCGAGGCCGAGCTGAAGGTCGTGCGCACCCAGGTCCGGGAGCTGTCGAGCACGCTGGAGCGCCTGGTCAACGTCGTGCACGGCAACGAGGTCGCGCGCGCCGAGCAGCGGCTGCGCCTCGAGCAGCTCGAACAGCGCGCGCTGGAGGAGTTCGGCCTGGAGGTCGACTCCCTCGTCAACGAGTACGGTCCCGACCAGCCCGTCCCGCCCGACCCCGACCAGGGGGAGGACGCCGTGCCCGTGCCCTACGTCCGGGCCGTCCAGGAGAAGCGCGCCAAGACCGCCGAACGCCAGCTCAACCAGCTCGGCAAGGTCAACCCGCTCGCGCTGGAGGAGTTCGCGGCCCTGGAGGAGCGGCACGCGTTCCTCACCTCCCAGCTGGACGACCTGAAGAAGACCCAGCGGGAGCTGCTCGCCCTGGTCAAGGAGGTCGACGACCGGGTGCAGCAGGTGTTCGCCGCCGCCTACGACGACACCGCCCGCGAGTTCGAGCGGATCTTCGCGCGGCTGTTCCCCGGCGGCGAGGGCAGCCTGTCGCTGACCGAGCCGGAGGACATGCTGGCCACCGGCGTCGAGGTCGCGGCCCGCCCGCCCGGCAAGAAGGTCAAGCGCCTGTCGCTGCTGTCGGGCGGCGAGCGGTCGCTGGTCGCGATCGCGTTCCTGGTCGCGGTGTTCAAGGCCCGCCCGTCGCCGTTCTACGTGCTGGACGAGGTCGAGGCCGCGCTGGACGACACCAACACCCAGCGGCTCATCACCGTGTTCGAGGAGCTGCGCGAGTCGTCCCAGCTCATCGTCATCACGCACCAGAAGCGCACCATGGAGGGCGCCGACGCCCTCTACGGCGTCAGCATGCGCGGCGACGGCGTCACCCAGGTGGTCAGCCAGCGGCTGCGCGAGCACGAACCCGCCTGATCTTTCATTTGCTGACAATACCGGGCCATTCCCGATGTGCCGGGGTATAGGCCGCCGTCTCGTTATGTGGACGCGTTGAAGTTATTTCCCGGCCCAATGGCGCACGGCCCGCCGGCATTCTCGCCGGTGACGGGTGAACGGGGGCCGCCACGTGCACCGACCGTGACGCGGCGGCGACGCTGGCGGCCTTGTGCCCGCCCGGCGCATTCCACTAGTCATGTGCCCCGTGGTTCCCCGGACTCCCTTCCCGGACGCCCCGCCCGGGTGCGGCGGACCACTGGAGAGGCATGGTCGTGGACCCGCAGAAACTCAAGGATAATTTCGCTCAGGTGGGCGCCAACGGGATTATCGTCGCCGAATATTTCTACGCGGATCTGTTCGCCCGGGAACCGCAGCTCAGGAGCATGTTCCCGGCCGCGATGAGCAAGCAGCACGAGGTGCTGCTGGGCGCGCTGTCGCAGATCGTGTCGTCGGTCGACGACACCGCCGCGCTCGTCCCGTTCCTGCAGGACCTCGGCCGCCGGCACCACGGTTTCGGCGTCGTCGCCGACCATTACGCGCCCGTCGGGGCCAGCCTGCTGGCGACCCTCGCCCACTTCAGCGGTCCCGACTGGAACGAGGAGCTGGAGCGGGACTGGGCCGCCGCCTACGGCCTGGTCGCCCAGGTCATGACGGAGGCCGCCGCCGAGCCCGTCGCCTGACCGCGGCGTGGACGCCCAGCGCCTCAAGGACAACTTCGCCGCCGTCGCCGAGCAGGGCGACGCCGTCGCGTTGTTCTTCTACTCCGACCTGTTCGTGCGCAACCCGCACCTGCGCGACATGTTCCCGATCGGGATGACGGGGCAGCGCGACAAGCTGCTGCGCGCCCTCGGCCAGATCGTGGCCAAGGTCGACGACCTGCCCGGCCTCGTCCCGTTCCTGCAGCAGCTCGGCCGCGACCACCGCCGGTTCGGGATCGTCGCCGAGCACTACCCGAACGTCGGGGCGAGCCTGCTCGCCACGCTCCGGCACTTCTCCGGCCCGGCCTGGACCGAGGACGTCGAAAGCGACTGGAACGCCGCCTACAGCCTGGTCGCCAAGGTCATGCTGGAGGCCGCCGACGAGAACGCGCTGTCCAGCCCCGCCTGGTGGAACGGCCAGGTCGTCGCGGCGGAGCGGCGCCGCTTCGACATCGCCGTGCTGCGCATCCAGCCGGACCGCCCGCTGCCCTACACGCCCGGCCAGTCCGTCGCGCTGGAGGTGCCGTCCCGGCTGCGGCACTGGCGGTACTACTCGATGGCGAACGCGCCCCGCCCCGACCACACCGTCGACTTCCACGTCCGGCTGGTGGACGGCGGGCCGGTCAGCCCCGTGCTCGTCCGCGCGACCCAGCCCGGCGACCGCGTCCGGATGGGGGCGCCCATCGGCACCCTCACGCTGGACGGGTCGTCCGACCGGGACGTGCTGCTCGTCGCGGGCAGCACCGGGCTGGCGCCGCTCAAGGCGATCCTGGAGCAGATCGCCGGCCGTCCCGCGCCGCCGCGCGTGCACCTGTTCTTCGGCGCCCGCGACCGCGACGGCCTGTACGACCTGGAGCACCTGAGCAAGCTGGACGCCGAGCTGCCCTGGCTGACCGTCGTGCCCGCCGTGTCCGACGAGGCCGTCCCGGACGAACCGGGCGGGCACGGCTTCTCCGCGCTCCTGGGCTCGGGCGGCGGCTTCGGCCAGGCGGGCCCCGGTCAGGCGGGCCCCGGCCACGCTCGGGCCGACCATGAGGGCATCGAGTACGGCGACCTGCCCGACGTGGTCGCCAGGCGCGGTCCCTGGCCCGGGCACGACGCGTACGTGTGCGGGCCGGCGGCGATGGTCGAGCCCGCCGTCGAGCGGCTCGCCGCGTCCGGCGTCGCACGCGACCGCATCCGCCTGGAAACCTTCGCCGACGCACAGAGGTGACCGCCGTGAACTCCCCGAACCTGCCCGTCGTCCCCGACGGCTCCCGGCTGACCCCCGGCGAGCTGCAGTCGGTGGTGTTCGCGCGGGCCGCCCTCGGCCGCCGCGGCTACGACGAGGACCAGGTCCGCGGCTTCCTGCAGTACGTCGAGCGGGAACTCGTCCAGATCCTCAACCACAAGGCCGCGCTGGGCGAGGAGGTGAACCGGCTGCGCGCCCAGGCGGGCCGCGGCGGCGGCGTCATGGCGCCGGAGGACGCCCACTTCCAGGCCGTCCGGATCCTGTCGCAGGCCCAGCAGACCGCCGACCTGTACGTCGCCGACGCCGAGCGCTACACCCGCGAGCTGGCCCACGAGGCCCGGCTGCACCGGGAGGCGATCCTGTCCGACGCCAAGGGCCGCGCCGAGCAGCTGCTGGAGGACGCCCACCGCAAGGCCGCCGAGGTCGCCGAAGCCGCGGTACGCTCGGTGCCGCCACCCGCCGGCACGGCACCGTCCGGGCCCTCGCCTGCGGACGTGCTGCCGGACGGCGAGCGGCGCGACTTGGAGCGCGAGATCGCCTACCTGCGCACCTACAGCGAGGTCTACCGCACCCACCTGCGCTCCTATCTGGAGGCTCTGCTGCACAACGTCGACGAGTGGGAGAGCTCGGAACGGGCATCGGTATCGGGGCAGACACCGGGGCCGCCGCTCCGGGGCTGATCGAGCACGCCCGCGAGGGGCGTGCTTTTCGCGCGTGCGGGGAGCGGGGGCGGCCGGCGGGTGTTCGGCCCAGGAGCCCTCGTCTGGAAAACTGGGGACGCTATGGAATATGTGATCGTCATCGTCGCGCTCTGCGCGGTCGCGCTGATCGTCGGCGGGGTCACGCTGCTGCGCCGCCCGTCCCGCCGCCGCCGTCCGCCCGTCCCGCCCGCCGAGCGGCCGCCCGCCGAGCAGCACGGCGCGACCGCCGTCGACGAGGCGGAGGCCGCCGCCCCCACCCTCGAGCGCGCGCCGCCGACCGAGGAGCCGGCGCCGCCGCCCACCATCGAGATCGAGCAGCCGCCGCCCGGCGCGGGACGGCTCGTCCGCCTCCGGGCCCGGCTGGCCCGCTCCCAGAACGCGTTCGGCAAGACCCTCCTCGGGCTGCTGTCGCGCGACACCCTCGACGACGACGCCTGGGAGGAGATCGAGGACACCCTCATCACCGCCGACATGGGCGCCGCCGTCGCCCGCCAGGTCACCGACGACCTGCGCACCCGGGTGCAGGTGCTCGGCACCCGCAGCCCGGGGGAGGTCCGCGCGCTGCTCAAGGAGGAGCTGGTCAAGCAGATCGGCGCCGACCTGGACCGCTCCCTGCGCACCGACGCGCACGGGGACCGGCCGGCGGTGCTGATGGTCGTCGGCGTCAACGGCACCGGCAAGACCACCACCTGCGGCAAGCTCGGCCGCGTCCTGGTCGGCGACGGCAACACCGTGCTGCTCGGCGCCGCCGACACCTTCCGCGCCGCCGCCGCCGACCAGCTGGAGACCTGGGGCACCCGCGTCGGCGCGCAGGTCGTCCGCAAGGACGAGGGCGCCGACCCGGCCAGCGTCGCCTTCGACGCGGTCAAGCAGGGCATCGACACCAAGGTCGACGTGGTGATCATCGACACCGCGGGGCGGCTGCACACCAAGACCGGGCTGATGGACGAGCTCGGCAAGGTCAAGCGGGTCGTGGAGAAGCAGGCCGAGGTGGACGAGGTGCTGCTCGTCCTGGACGCCACGACCGGGCAGAACGGCATGCAGCAGGCCCGCGTGTTCGCCGAGGTCGTCAACGTCACCGGCGTGGTGCTGACCAAGCTGGACGGCACCGCCAAGGGCGGCATCGTGGTTCAGGTGCAGCGCGAGCTGGGCGTCCCGGTCAAGCTGGTCGGCCTGGGGGAGGGCTCCGACGACCTGGCACCCTTCGAGCCGGAGGCGTTCGTGGACGCGATCCTCGGGGACTAGACCGCATCGGCGGCCCGGCGCCCCGCGACCCATTGCGGTCGCGGGGCGCCGGCCTTTTCGGCCTGCCCCCGTGTTCCCGCCGGACCATGACCCAAGGAAAAGGAAACCGTCACCCACTCCGGGGTAAGGCGGTGAGGCTTCCGAAACACTCTCGAAACATCCGGCGGAGGGGTTTCACACCCCGGAAACACCGGAGCCGTCCGGGTGAAACGGCCGCACAAGAATCTCTGAGCATCCACGTTTCCGGTCGAGGAGGGGCACTCTCCGAGATGAAGATCGATACAGGCGCGACCGCCTGGATGCTGGCGGCAGCGGCGCTGGTGCTGCTCATGACACCCGGACTCGCCTTCTTCTACGGCGGCATGACACGGGCCAAGAGCGTCCTCAACATGATGATGATGTCGTTCGGCGCCATCATCAGCGTCACCATCCTCTGGGTCCTCTTCGGGCACACCATCGCGTTCACCGACAACGGCAGTTCCTTCGTCAACAAGTTCATCGGGGGATTCGACGCCGTCGGACTGAAAGGCGTCGCGACGCAGGTGTCCGAAGGACTGCTGCCGGACCAGAGCGACAACATTCCGACAATGGTCTTCTCGATGTTCCAGCTGACGTTCGCGATCATCACGGTCGCGCTCATCAGCGGCGCCATCGCGGACCGTGCCAAGTTCGGCGCCTGGATGGCGTTCACCGTCGTCTGGGCCTCGCTGGTGTACTTCCCCGTCGCGCACTGGGTGTGGGGCACCGGCTGGCTGAACAAGCTCGGCATCGAGGACTTCGCGGGCGGCACCGTCGTGCACGTCAACGCCGGGGCCGCGGGCCTGGCGCTGGCGCTCGTGCTGGGCAAGCGGCGCGGCTGGCCCAAGGAGCCGATGCGGCCGCACAACCTGCCGTTCGTGCTGCTCGGCGTCGGCCTGCTGTGGTTCGGCTGGTTCGGCTTCAACGCCGGCTCCGAGCTCGCCGTGGACGGCACGACCGGCCTCGCCTTCATGAACACCCAGATCGCCACCGCGGTCGCCGCCGGCGCCTGGGCGCTGGTGGAGAAGCTGCGCGACGGCCACGCCACCACCCTCGGCGTCGCGTCCGGCGCCGTCGCCGGGCTCGTCGCGATCACCCCGGCGTGCGGGTTCGTCGACCCCTGGGCGGCCATCGTCCTCGGCGCCGTCGCCGGCACCGTCTGCGCCTACGCGATCGGCCTGAAGTACAAGCTGGGCTACGACGACTCCCTCGACGTCGTCGGCGTCCACCTCGTCGGCGGCGCGATCGGCGCCCTGTCGCTCGGCTTCCTGGCCGCCTACCCGTTCCTGCCGGGCCAGCACAAGGGCCTGTTCTACGGCGGCGGCGTGCACCAGCTGGGCCTGCAGGCGCTCGGCCCCGTCGTGATCGGGCTGTACTCGTTCGCCATGGCCTGGGTGATCGGCAAGATCATCGACAAGACGATCGGGTTCCGGATCTCCGAGGACGACGAGGCCGCCGGGATCGACGTCACGGCGCACGCCGAGACCGCGTACGATCTCGCTCCCGCGGGAGGCGGCGCCGTCCGCGCCGCCGGTCCCGGCAGCGCGGCGCCGCGTGCGGTGTCGCCCGACAAGAAGGTGGAGGCCGAGGCGTGAAGCTGATCACCGCCGTCATCAAGCCGTTCAAGCTGGACGAGGTCAAGGCGGCCCTGGAGACCTTCGGGGTCAAGGGGATGACCGTCAGCGAGGCCAGCGGCTACGGCCGGCAGAAGGGCCACACCGAGGTCTACCGCGGCGCGGAGTACAAGGTCGACCTCGTGCCCAAGCTGCGGGTCGAGGTGCTGGTGGACGCCGAGGACGCCGACGACATCATCGACGTCATCGTCAAGGCGGCCCGCACCGACAAGATCGGCGACGGCAAGGTCTGGGCGGTCCCGGTGGACACCGTGGTCCGCGTCCGGACCGGCGAGACCGGCCCGGAAGCCCTCTAGGAGCGGTGTGACCCTCGTCCATCCTCCGGCCGGAGACCGGGCTCCCGAGGCCGCCCGCGCCGACCTGGCGGCGGCGCGGGC
>NZ_BAAAMR010000205.1:0-8660 GCF_039529375.1 Actinomadura napierensis | reverse complement strand
CCCCCCCCCCCCCCCCCCCCCCCCCCCCCCCCCCCCCCCCCCGGAACGCGGCGAGCTGGACGCCGGCGGCGCCGGCCAGGACGCGGGCCGCCTCGGCCGCGGTCGGGCGGGCGGCCGGGTCCTCGTCCCGGCAGCGCCGGGACAGGGCGGCGACCTCGGCGGGGACGTCCGGCGGCGGATCCGCGACGGCTGAGGGCGCGCCCCCGGCGAGCGTCTGGCCGAGGACGACGCCCAGCGAGAAGATGTCCGCCGCGGGCGTCGGCGACGCCCCGGTGAGGAGCTCGGGCGCGACGTAGGCCGGGGTGCCCAGCATGGGCCCGCCGGACCCGGCGGATTTCGGGAGGCCGGTGAACGCGATGCCGAAGTCGAGGACCTTCACGCCGAGCGGGGTCAGGAACACGTTCGCGGGCTTGACGTCGCGGTGCACGATGCCGGCGGCGTGCGCGGCGGCCAGCGCGTCGGCGATCCGGGCGCAGACCCCGGCCGCCTCCCGCCACGGCAGCGGTCCCCGCGCCAGCCGCGCCGACAGGGTCTCGCCGTCCAGCAGCTCCATCACCACGTACGGGATGCGCCGCCGCTGGGCGAACCGTCCCGTGCGCGGGGTGATCTCGTCCTCGCCGTAGTCGTAGACGCCGGTGATGCTCGGGTGGGCGAGGCCGGCGGCGGCCTTGGCCTCCTGGCGGAGCCGGCGGGTGAACTCCTCCGGCCAGCCGTCCGCCGGCACCTTCACCGCGACGGCGCGGTCCAGGACGAGGTCGGTGGCGCGCCAGACGGTGGCCATCCCGCCGGCGCCCAGCGGCGCCTCCAGGAGGTAGCGCTCCCCGAGCCGGTCGCCCGGAGCGACGATCTCGGGCATGGGGGCAGCCTATGCCGGACTCAGGGCACGAGGTACCGGGAGTCGCGGGCGTCGGTGATCGCCATGTACCCCGGCGCGTGGCCGATCGCCAGCTTGGGGCGGGACGCCATGACCGCGGCCTGCGGCGTCACCCCGCAGGCCCAGAACACGGGGATCTCGTCGACCCGGACCTCGACCGGGTCGCCGAAGTCGGGCGCGTCCAGGTCGTCGATGCCGAGCTCCACCGGGTCGCCGACGTGCACGGGCGCGCCGTGCACGGACGGGTACCGCGCGGTGACCCGGACGGCGTCGGCGACCTGCGCGGCCGGGACGGGCCGCATCGAGACCACCAGCGGGCCGCCGAACTCGCCGGCGCGGCGGCACATCCGGTTCGTCCGGTACATCGGGACGTTGGTGTTCTGCTCGATGTGCCGGACGGGGACGCCGGCCTCGCGCAGCGCGTCCTCGAAGGTAAAGCTGCACCCGATGAGGAAGCAGACCAGGTCGTCGCGCCAGTACCCGGTGACGTCGGCCACCTGGGCGACCGGTTCGCCGTCCTCGTACACGACGTAGCCGGGCAGGTCGGTGCGCAGGTCGCCGGCGAACAGCGGCGCCGCCACCGCGCCCGGCTCGGTGACGTCCAGCACCGGGCACGGCTTCGGGTTGCGCTGCGCGAACAGCAGCAGGTCGTAGGCCTGGTCGCGGGGCACGGCGATGAGGTTGGCCTGCGTCCAGCCGGCGCACCAGCCGGCCGTGGGGACGCGGAGCCCGGCGCGGAACAGCGCCCTGGCCTGGTCCGGGGACAGCGAGCCCGGGTCGATGGGGTTCGTCACGTTCCCTCCTGTCGGAAGTGCGGTCCTGCGAGGACGGGGGCCGGATGCGGGCGGAACCGCAGCCGCTGGCCGGGGCGCGCCTGCGCGGCGCGCCCGATGTCGGCGGAGACCAGCACGGCGATCACCGGGTAGCCGCCGGTCACCGGGTGGTCGGCCAGGAACAGCACGGGGAGACCGGACGGCGGGACCTGGAGCGCGCCGGTCACCGTCCCCTCGCTGGGCAGCTCGCCGCGCCCGGCGTGCTCCAGGCGCGGGCCGTCCAGCCGCATGCCGACCCGGTCGATCTCGCTGGTCACCTCGTAGGGCGCGCCGAACAGCGCGTCCAGGGCGCCGGGGACCAGCCAGTCGGCGCGCGGGCCGGGGATCGCGCGCAGCTCGATGCCGGACGCGGGCGGCGGCGCGACGGGGAGCACGTCCAGCAGCGGGTTCTCGCGCGGCGGCGGGCCGACCGGCAGCACGTCGCCGGGCTTGAGCGGCGCCGGGCCGAGCCCGGACAGCGTGTCGGTGGAGCGGGAGCCGAGGACGGGCGGGACCGCGATCCCGCCGCGCACGGCCAGGTAGCTGCGCAGGCCGGCGGCGGGGGTGCCCATCCGCAGTTCGGCGCCGTCGGGCACGTGGAAGACCGAGTAGGGCGCGGCGGCCCGGCCGTCGACGGTCAGGGGCGCTGGTGCTCCGGTGACGGCCGCGAGCACTCCCCCGCGGGACCGGACGTGCAGCCCGCCGAAGGTGACCTCGATCGCAGCGGCGTCCTCGGGATTGCCGACCGCACGGTTCGCGAGCCGGAACGAATCCGGGTCCGCGGCGCCCGCCACCCCCACGCCGAGCGCCGCGTGACCCGGACGTCCCAGATCCTGAACGGTTGCCAGGAGTCCTGACTGCAGAACGTCCAGGCCCCGCTTCATGGTTCCCTCCGGACGAAACGAACTTTCACCCCAGGCCGGAGCAGGGCGGGCGGGTCGCGGTCCAGGTCCCATAGGACGGCCTCCGTTCGCCCTATGAGCTGCCAGCCTCCCGGCGACTCGACCGGGTAGACGCCGCTGAAGCGGCCCGCGAGCCCGACCGCGCCGGCCGGGACCCGGACGCGCGGGGTGCCGCGGCGCGGGACGTCCAGCCGCGGGTCCCCGCCCTCCAGGTAGCCGAACCCGGGCGCGAACCCGGTGAACGCGACCCGCCATGTCGTGCCGGTGTGGGCGGCGACGACCGCGTCGGGGGTGAGCCCGGTGAGCGCGGCGACCTCGCCGAGGTCCGGGCCGTCGTAGACGACGGGGATCTCGACGGTCGCCGCCGACCCGGCCGCCGCGCCGGGCCGCGCGCCGCGCACCGTGGCGGCGACCTCGGCGGGGTCGGCGGACGGGTCGAGCAGCAGGGTGAGGGTGCGGGCCGCCGGGACGACGTCGGCGACGCCGCGCGGCGGGGCGGCGGTGAGCGCCGCGTACAGGCCGAGCATCGCCTCCAGGCCGGGCAGTTCGACGAGGACGGCCCGGTCGCCGTCCGGCAGGATCCGCATCCCCTCCCCCATCTCAGTTCCAGAGGTCCTTGATGCCGGTCAGGGAGTTCCATCCCAGGTAGAGCGAGAGCAGCCAGGCGGCGACGCCGAGCAGCAGCAGCCAGGCCGGGTACCGGTAGCCGCCGAGCAGGTCGCGGCGGCGGGCGGCGACCCACAGCAGCACGGCCAGCCCGAACGGCAGGATGAGGCCGTTGAGGGCGCCGGCGAGGATCAGCAGTTTGGCCGGGGTGGTGCCCATCGCCAGGTAGATCGCGGTGGACACCACGATGAAGGCGACGACGAGCCGGTTGCGGTTGCGCTCGATCCAGCCGGAGAAGGAGACCAGGAACGACACCGAGGTGTAGGACGCGCCGATCACCGAGGTGATCGCGGCGGACCACATGATCAGGCCGAAGACGCGCAGCCCGGTCTCGCCGGCGGCGTGCTGGAAGGCCGACGGGGCGGGGTTGTCCTTGGCGAGGGTGACGCCGCCGGCGACGACGCCGAGCACGGCGAGGAACAGCAGCACGCGCATCACGCCGGTGACGATGATCCCGGTGACCGCGCTGCGGTTGATCTCGCGGACGTTGCCCGGCCCGGTCAGCCCGGACTCGATCATGCGGTGCGCGCCGGCGTAGGTGATGTAGCCGCCGACGGTGCCGCCGATCAGCGTGGTGATGACCAGGAAGTCGACCTGGTCGGGCGCGACGGTCTGGCGGAGCGCGTCGCCGACCGGCGGCCCGGACTTCACCGCGACGTACAGCGTCATCACGATCATGATGGCGCCGAGCACCACCACGATCCGGTCCATCGCGACGCCGGCCCGCCGGATCAGGAAGACCGCGATCGCGACCAGCGCGGACAGCGCGCCGCCGATCTTGACGTCCAGGCCGAGCAGCGCGTTCAGCCCGAGCGCGCAGCCGGCCACGTTGCCGATGTTGAACACCAGGCCGCCGAAGACGTCCAGGGCGGCCAGCGCGTAGCCGCCGCCGGGGACCACCGAGTTGCCGAGGTCCTGGGCGCGCCGTCCGGAGACGCCGACGATCCGCCACACGTTCAGCTGGATCGCGACGTCCACCAGCACCGAGACCAGGATCGCGAACGCCATCGCGGCACCGAGCTCGGCGGTGAAGGTGGTGGTCTGGGTGATGAACCCGGGGCCGATGGCGCTGGTGGCCATCAGGAACATGGCGCCGAGCAGGGCGCCGCGGCGGGAGGAGGAGGCGGGCGGGGCCGGGGGCTGGTCGAGGGCGGTGTCCGTCATGGCTGCCCCTTCCGGGGTGTCGGGCTTTCCGACAGCGTAAGGATTGTTCAACAATCCAGCAATCCCCTTGTTGATGATTTCTCCCGGGAAGGGGATACGGTGGGGCCCGTACGAGTTCCGCGCGCGGGCCGGCGGCGCCGCGCGCACGGCGGGAGGACGGGCCGATGCCGGCGCAGGGGTCGTGGCTGGAGACCATCGCGGCGGCCCGCGACGACATCGGCCGGCACAGCACCGCCGACCGCGTCGCCCACCTGCTGCGCGAGCAGATCACCGACGGGCGCCTCGTCCCCGGCCAGCGGATCCCCGAGGAGGACCTCGGCCGCGCCGCGAAGGTCTCCCGCAACACGATCCGCGAGGCGTTCCGGCTGCTCATCAACGAGCGGCTGCTCGTCCACGAGTTCAACCGCGGGGTGTTCGTCCGCCGCGTCACCGCCGACGGGCTCGCCGACCTGTACCGGGTCCGCCGGATCCTGGAGTGCGAGGGCGTGCGGTGCGCGCCGTCCGCCCCGTCCGAGGCGCTCGCCCGGGTGGAGGCCGCCGTGATCGACGGCGAGCGCGCCGCCGCGGGCGACGTCTGGGAGCAGGTCGGCACCGCCGACATCCGTTTCCACCAGGCGCTCGCCGCGCTGGTCGGCAGCCCCCGGGTGGACGAGATGACGCGGCACCTGCTGGCCGAGATGCGCCTGGTCTTCCACGAGATGGGCTCGCCGCGCGAGTTCCACGAACCGTACCTCGCCCGCAACCGGCGGCTCTACGACCTGCTGGAACGGGGCGACCTCGACGCCGCCGAGGCCGAACTGCGCTCCTACCTCGACGACGCGGAGGCGCAGCTCACCAAGGCGTACCGCGAGCAGGAGTGAACCGCGCGGGCACCGCCGGGGCGGCACCGCCGGGGCGGCTCACGGCGCGGCGTCCTTCGGCGCCTGCGGCGCGTAGTTCATGACGTGGTCGTGCAGCAGTTGCGGCGCCTGCGGGTCGCGGCGCCGGAACGCCTCGATCAGCTCGGCGTGCTCGGCCGACTTGGAGTAGATCCCGGTGTGGTGCAGCCGCAGCGAGAGCGTCGTCCACAGCTCGATGCCGAGGCCCTCCCACACCGAGAACAGCAGCCGGTTGCCGGCCGCCTCGACGATCTCGCGGTGGAAGGCGATGCTGAGCCGCATCTGCTCGTGCAGGTCGCCCTCGCGCGCCGCCTCGCTCAGCTGCCGGTTGCGCCGCTCCAGCGCGTCCAGGCAGCCCGCGATGCGCGCCATCCCCAGCTCGGCGGCGGTGCGCTCCAGCCCGGCGCGGACGGGGAAGATCTCGGCGAGGTCCTGCTCGGTGAACTCCCGGACGCGGGCGCCCCGGTTCGGCAGCGACTCGATCAGCCGCTGCGCCTCCAGTTGCCGCAGCGCCTCGCGCACCGGCCCCTGGCTGACACCCAGCTCGGTGGCGATGCGGCGCTCGACGATGCGCTCGCCCGGCTCCCAGCGCCCCGAGCTGATGCCCTCCACGATGAACTCGCGGATCTGGTCGGCGAGCCCGGTGCGCAGCAGCTGGGCGGAGACGGGCGTGTTCACGGGAGCCAATATTAGACGGGGGGACGGTAAGTGGGTCTTGACGCCCGACCGGCTAGACTCGAATATGATCGATCATTGATCAATGATGATCGGTGAGCGTCGTGGCGATCCTACGGCGTTCCCCCGGACTAAGGAAGGTCGCCGATGGCTGAGACCACACGGTCGGCTACCAAGGCCGCTCCGGCTCGCACGACCCGGAGAGCGCGCGGCACCAAGGCCTCCGGGCCGGCGGCCGCTCCGGCGAAGAGCGGTGCCGCGCGCCCGGTGAACGGCGACGCGCCCGGCGCCCCGGCGGAGAGCGCCGAGACGCTGGTCGGCTACTACCGGCAGATGCTGCTGATCCGGCGCTTCGAGGAGCGGGCCGCCCGCGCTTACACCGAGGCGAAGATCGGCGGCTACTGCCACCTGAACCTCGGCGAGGAGGCGACCGTCGTCGGCCTGATGGCCGCGCTGCGCCCCACCGACTACCTGTTCACCAACTACCGCGAGCACGGCTACGCGTTGACCAAGGGCATCTCCGCCGACCGCGTGATGGCCGAGCTGTACGGGCGCTCCACCGGCGTTTCCAAGGGCTGGGGCGGGTCCATGCACCTGTTCGACGCCGAGGCGCGGCTGCTCGGCGGGTACGGCATCGTCGGCGGCCAGGTCCCGCTGGCGGCCGGCGCCGCCCTCGCCGTCTCCTACAAGGGCGGCGACGAGGTCGTCATGTGCCACATGGGCGACGGCACCACCGCGATCGGCGCCTTCCACGAGTCGCTGAACATCGCCGGCCTCTGGGACCTCCCGGTCGTCTTCGTAGTGATCAACAACGGGCTGGGCATGGGCACCACCGTGGAGCACTCCGCCGCCGAGCCCGAGCTGTACCGGCGCGGCGCCGCCTACCGGATGGAGAGCGTCCGGGTGGACGGCACCGACGCGGTGGCCGTCCGGGACGCCGCGCGCGTCGCCGTCGAACGCGCCCGCGCCGAGAGCAAGCCCTACCTGCTGGAGACCACGAGCCCCCGGCTCAAGGGCCACTCGGTCGTCGACCCGGCCCGCTACCGGTCCAAGGAGGAGAAGGAGGCCCTGAAGGCCGCCGACCCCCTCGCCCGGATGGCGCTGGAGCTGCAGGAGGCGGGCATCCTGTCGCACGACGAGCGCGACCGCCTCGACGCGGAGGTCACCGCCGAGATCGACGCCGCCGCCGCGTTCGCCGACGAGAGCCCGGCGCCCGAGGTCTCCACGCTGTTCGACTACACCTACGCCACCCCGGTCCCGGGCGAGCTGCGCCGCCTGCCCGCCGACCCGGTATTCAGTTCCTGAGGAGCAGTTCCATGGCACCCGTCACTTACCGCCAGGCGCTCCGGGACACGCTGCGCGCGGAGATGCTCCGCGACGAGAACGTCTTCCTGATGGGCGAGGAGATCGGGCTCTTCGAGGGCTCCTACAAGATCACCGAGGGGCTGCTGAAGGAGTTCGGGCCGAAACGGGTCCGCGACACCCCGATCGCCGAGGAGGGCTTCGTCGGCGCCGCGATCGGGGCCGCGATGCTCGGCCTGCGCCCCGTCGTGGAGATCATGACGATCAACTTCTCGCTGCTCGCGCTGGACCAGATCGTCAACCACGCCGCCAAGATCTACGGCATGTTCGGCGGGCAGGCCAGCGTGCCGATGGTGATCCGCACCCCGGGCGGCGGCGGGCAGCAGCTCGGCGCCACCCACTCGCAGAACGTCGAGCTGTTCTACTCCTTCATCCCCGGCCTCAAGGTCGTCGCGCCGAGCACGCCCGCCGAGGCGTCCGCGATGCTGAAGGCCGCGATCCGCGACGACGACCCGGTCCTGTTCCTGGAGAACCTCGCCCTCTACAACACCAAGGGCGAGCTCCCGGCCCCCGTCGAGGAGATCGAGCCCGCCGAGATCGGCCGCGCCGGCGTCACCCGTCCCGGCACCGACATCACGATCATCGGCTACTCGCGGATGGCGCGGGTCGCCGCCGAGGTCGCCGAGACCCTCGCAGCCGAGGGCGTGTCCGCCGAGGTCGTCGACCTGCGCAGCCTGCGCCCGCTGGACCGCGCCACGATCGTCGAGTCGGTCCGCAGGACCGGCTGCGCGGTCGTCGCCGAGGACGACTGGCTCACCTACGGCATCGGCGCGGAGATCGCCGCGACGATCCAGGAGGGCGCCTTCGACTGGCTGGACGCGCCGGTCCGCCGGGTCGCGATGGCGGAGGTGCCGCTCCCCTACGCCAAGTCCCTGGAGACGGCGGCGCTGCCGTCCGCCGACTCCCTGCTCACCGCCGTCCGCGACACTCTCCGCGCGACCGGCCGGCTCGCCCTGGAGACCACCCGATGACCGAGATCCTCATGCCGCGCCTCTCCGACACCATGGAGGAGGGCGTCATCAGCTCCTGGCAGAAGCAGCCGGGCGACGAGGTGGCGGTCGGCGATGTCCTGGTGGACATCGAGACCGACAAGGCGGTCATGGAGTACGAGGCCTACGAGGCCGGCGTGCTGGAGAAGATCCTCGTCGGCGAGGGCGAGACCGCCGCGATCGGCGCCCCGATCGCCGTGGTCGTCCCGGCCGGCGGCGCCCGTCCCGAGGCG
The DNA here is from genome assembly GCF_039529375.1 of Actinomadura napierensis. Classification (NCBI taxonomy): domain Bacteria; kingdom Bacillati; phylum Actinomycetota; class Actinomycetes; order Streptosporangiales; family Thermomonosporaceae; genus Actinomadura; species Actinomadura napierensis. The sequence goes on along the minus strand of NZ_BAAAMR010000205.1, from coordinate 105 downwards.
CCCGCCGCCGAGCAGGCCCCCGCACCGGCCGCCGAGCCGGCGCAGCCCGCCGCCGCTGCGGAACAGGAACCGGAACCGGAGCCCGCGCCCGCACCGGCCGCCGCC
>NZ_BAAAMR010000204.1:0-8665 GCF_039529375.1 Actinomadura napierensis | reverse complement strand
GCGGTGAGCGCCTCCCGTACGGCCGTTCGCAGCTGAACGACCAGCAGCACTGCACCCGTAATCGATCATCAGCCGCACGGGCTCTCACCTGCGCGGATGATATTTTCGGCACCCGCAGCGTTGCGCAGCGGCACGCCCTGTTCCGGGACGTCCTCCTGGACGAGCAGCGACTTGGACAGTGGCGGCCTGTCGTACGGCTCATGGGTCTCCGCGCCGACCAACGTGAGCGGCCCGTCGTACCCCAGCCGACGCAGCCGCTCGGCGGTCCGCAACCCACTCAGCCCCGCACCCACGATCACGATCCGCCCGGAAACCATTCACGAACCTCCCCGCGATCGGTCAGAACGGGAAGCCTCACAGAGCCCGCGTTACCGAGGGCGTTGCGAATGGGCGCCTGGCCCGCCTGGCGCGGACCGGGCGGCTGCGAAGACCCGGCCTACAGCGACCCGCCGGCGTCGATGACGTGGGTGGCGCCGGTGACGTACTTGGCGTCGTCGGAGACCAGGTGCAGGACGGCGTTGGAGATGTCTTCGGGCTCGAGGGCGGCGACCGGGAGCCGGTTGAGGGTGCGTGCCGCCTCCTCGAAGTCGGCGCGGGTCGGGTTCTCCAGGTCGGGCCGGAACAGGCGGTAGGTGGCGTCGTTGAGGATCATGTCGGTCGCGACGGTGGTCGGGTGGACGGTGTTGACCCGGATGCTGTGAGGGGCGAGTTCCTTGGCCATGACCTTCATGAGCATGACGAGCCCGGCCTTGGCGGCGGAGTAGTGGGCGGTGTTCTCGTTGGCGTAGATGGCGGCCAGGGAACTGGTGATGATGACGGCGCCGCCGCGCCCGCCGGCGATGATGTGCGGGACCGACGCCTTGAGTGACTTCCATACCCCGGTCAGGTTGATGTCGATCATGTCCTGCCAGGTGTCGTCGCTCATCTCCAGCGTCGGGGCCGGGGTGGAAATGCCCGCGTTGGCCAGGACGATGTCGAGCCGGCCGAACGCGGTGACGCCCTCCTCGACGGCCCGCGCCAGTGCCTGGGAGTCGCGGACGTCGGCGTCCCGGGCGAGGATCCTGCGGCCGGTGGCCTCGACGAGCCGGACCGTCTCGGCCAGGTCGTCGGCGGTGGCCAGCGGGTAGGGGACGCTGCCGACCTTCGCGGTGGTGTCGATGGCGATGATGTCGGCGCCTTCCCGCGCCAGGGCGACCGCGTGGCTCCGGCCCTGGCCCCGCGCCGCTCCGGTGATGAAGGCGACCTTGCCGTCCAGCTTGTCCATGACCAGCTCCCGTCCCAGTTCAGCGGATGTGGGCACAGGTTATGGCGCGCTGTGCCATAAGTCCAGGGGTGCGGCGGACGCCCCTTGAGCGGGCGGCGTGCGACCATCGGGGGATGGCCCCTTCCCAGCAGCGCCGCGCGGGCGCGGACCGCGGCGGCCGCCCTGCGCTGACGAGCGCGCACGCGCTCGCGGAGATCGCGCAGAACCTGTTCCTGGAAAAGGGCTTCGAGGAGACCTCCGTCGACGACATCGCCACGGCCGCCGGGGTCAGCCGGCGCACCTTCTTCCGGTACTTCTCCACCAAGGCCGATGTGCTGTGGGTCGAGTCGCCGGCCGAGTTCACCCGGTTCCGCGAGGAACTCGCCGCCGCCCCGCTGGACGAGCCCTACAACCAGGTCCTCTGCCGCGCGGTGCCTCAAGCGCTGCACCACCCGCCCGAGCACCGGACGTGGGCACTGCACCGCGCCGAACTGATCCTCAACGTGCCGGCGGTCCAGGAGAAGGCCGCCGCGCGGCACGCGGGATGGCGCCGCATCGCGACCGAGTTCGTGGCAGAGCGACGCGGCACCGGCGTCGACGACCTCGTGGCGATCGCCGCCGGGCACGCCGTCCTGTCGGCCACGCTCGCCGCCCACGAATACTGGCTGGCCCACACCGAACAAGAGCTGCCGGACATCATGACCCGCATGCTGGAACTCCTGATCCCGCGAGCGCGGTGACCCGCGTCAAGCCACGCCGACCGTTAAGACCGCAACTGGTGCCGTTCGTCGGTCGTCCACCTGCGGTGGATCCTTTCAGCGGTTCAGCCGTAAGGTCGCCCCTATCTGAGGGATGGGTTCATCATGTTGAGCAAGTACGGCGCGGAGACGTCAACAGTGTTCGACCTGCTCGGTCGCAACGAGGTCGACCTGACGGCTGCTCTCGGATGGACCCTTGCCCAGTCGCCAACCCTGCTCGACGCGCTCACTCAGCACGTGGGTCTCGATGTAGTAGCGGACGAGGTTGTTGTCGCCTTGGAAGTGGCTGATGCGGAAGGCCGGACGGATGTCGAACTCACCACCTCGACAACGAAGGTGGTGATCGAGGCGAAACAGGGCTGGCTTGTGCCCGATGAAGAGCAATCCGGTCCGCACATCATCTACGACCTCGGTCCGGACATCCCCATTCCAACGATCAGCACCAAGGGCACCTACGCCACTGGCCGCGTGCGCTGCCTCCTCGACCAACTTCTCGTACAGCCAACTCTCGCCGACGCAGTCCGAGTCAGCAAAGAACTCGGCGCGTAGAATGCACGGCACGGCCGGGACTGAACGACCCGGGACCGAAGACGCTGCCATGCCCATGACGGACCCCCCGAAGCAACACGCAGTGCAGTCCGCCCTGGGGATGACTACTGAGCGCTACACCTCGACAACGCCGCAAGGTGCGAATCGCGGGAGATCACAACGGACTTGATCTTCCTTCAGGTGCGCTGTGCTGTACTCAAGGTCTACCTCTGACCTGCGGTGATGCCAGAAAGCCTTGCAGCCGGGGCATGATCGGTCGTGTTCACACCGAAGAGGTCACTGGTTCGAACCCAGTATCGCCCACCCCGTTTTAGCAGGTCAGCAAGGGTCTCGGAGATCACTCCGAGACCTTTTCTGATCTTCAGGCCCGTCCGGGAGCCAAACGGGGAGCCGCTTCGGGCACCCCGAAGAGGTCACCCAAGCCCGCTCGGCCCTCGGACGAGTCGGTGAAGGGCCTCGTCGACTTGGTCGGTGCGGCGTTCCGAGCGTCGGCCTGATCAGGCGCGGACGCCGGGTCGAACTCCCGTCCGGGAAAGCTGCATGATGCTGCGGCTGCCCACCATCCGCTCTCAGTTCGGCGATCTGGCTGAGGCGGCCACCCGCGACCAGATGTCGTATCTGGGGTTCCTGGCCGAGCTGCTCTGGCCGAGTGCAGCGACCGTGACCGGCGCCGCTCGGAACGTCGGATCAAAGCCGCGTCCTTGAGGAACAGTCGTTCTGCCTCATCGGCGACAGCGGCACCGGCAAGTCGCACCTGCTGATCGCGCTGGGCACCGAGGCCGCGATGAAGCGGTTCCGGTCAAGTACATCCTGGCCACCAAGCTGGTCAACGAGCTGATCGAGGCCGCCGACGACCTGGTGCTGTCCAAGACCATCGCCCGCTACGGACGCGTCGACCTTCTCTGCGTCGATGAGCTTGGCGATATCGAGCTGGACCGGCGCGGCGCCGAACTGCTGTTCCAGGTTCTGACCGAGCGGGAGGAAAAGAGCAGTCTGGCCATAGCTTCCAACGACAGCTCCGGAGGCTGGACCAAGACCTTCACCGACCCGCGTCTTTGCGCCGCCATCGTCGACCGCCTCACCTACAACGGCGCGATTATCGGAAACCGGCACCGACTCTTACCGGCTCGCCCAAACCCGCGCCCGAGCCGAACACAACGCCAACCGCCCCCTGGCTGAAGGCGCTGATGTCGGCATGCCGGAGAGGCCGCCGCTCGCGGACAGCAGGTCGGTCAGCGGGTCGCCTGCCCGAGTGCCAGGAGGTTTCCCTCGCTGTCGCGGAAGAACGCGCCACGCTCACCGTGACCCTTGCTGGGATAGTTGCTGGGGACGGTCACGATGTCGCCCTCGACTTTGAAACCGGGAACATCGACCGCCTCGAATCGCAGTCCGCGCGTCCGTAGGTCGGCCATGACCTGGTCGAGGTCGTCCACCTCAAAGCCGATTTGCGTTGAGGTGCCCGAGGCGGCCCCGGAGGAGAGGAACAGATGGAACTCCGTTGTCCCGCACACGTAGCGCAGTCCGCCCTCGCGCTCCTCGACGGCCTCCAGGCCAAGCCGGTCACGGTAGAACCGCCGCGCTCGGTCCAGGTCCTGACAGGGGAGCTTGGTGATGGCATGCGCGGAGTCCAGCGGCCCAGCCATAGCGCGCCTCCTCCCAGTGGCCACCGATGAGCAATGCTAGTGATCATAGCCGGGCCAGCGGGCCCAGCGACTGGGCCAGATGGATCGCGCCGACGGTGTACTCGGGGGCCCGAGTACACCGTCGCTCGCCGACAGCCCAGATCTAGCGGCGGAGTCGGCCACCCCCATGATCCGGCCATGGATCGTTCCGGTTGGCACCCTTGAGAAGGGCAACTCGCGTCGGCGATGCACCGGACCGTAGAAACGTTGCGATGAATCTCGGTGCGCAAGGACCCATCACCGTGGTCCTCTTCCATTCGATGTTCGGTCTGCGGCCGGTGGAGCTGAGCGCGGCCGAGCACCTCCGCAGTGCCGGTCACCGAGTCGTCACACCCGACCTGTTCGCCGGCGCGGTCGCGGCCGAGGACGGGGGCGGTACCGGCACTGGAGGACGGATTCGCGCTCATGGAGCGGATCGGCTGGGAGACGATCATGGCACGTGCTCACGCCGTCGTCCGGGGCCTGCCTGCCAGCACGGTGCTCGGCGGGTTCTCGAGGGGAGTGGGCGTGGTCGGCAACCTGTGGCCTGTCCGACACGCGGCGGCTGGCGTGTTCCAACTCCACGCGACCACTCCTGTGCCTGGAGGCATCCCTGCCGGCACACCTGTCCAGGCTCACGTCGCCGACGGCGACCGATTCGCCCCGTCCGACCAGATAGCCGCCCTCCGGGCCAGCGCGGAACACGCTGGCGCTGAGGTCTCGCTGCACACCTATCCCGGCGCCGGGCACTTCTACACTGACCCGAGCCTGCCGGACTACGACCCCATCGCCACCAATCACGCATGGAACATGTGGACGAGCTGCTCGAGAAAGCGCGCCCACGTATTCCGCACTGACCGTGCCCTCAACCAAGCATCACCCCAGCCCGCAGTGGTGCCCAAACTCACTGACACTCTCGGCTCTTCGAGCACAAGCGGTGCCCCAACCCGCCGACGAACGGTGCCGGTTCTCGGCGGCATAGCCACGGTGTGGACATCCGCCCTCACCCGCCGGTTCCTCGACCGCGCCCGCAGCCACCGGCTCTACGCCCAGTTCCACCTCATCGCCTTCCGTGGGCTGCGGCGGCGAATTCTGCGGGCTGCGCTGGGCCGACCTCGACCTGGACAACGGCACCATGACCATCCGGTGGCAGATCACCCAGAACGGCACCCAGACCTTCGAAGGCAAACCCAAAACCGATGCCGGCGAGGCCACCATCAACCTCGACACCACCACCATCGAGGAACTCCGCGCCCACCAGGCACGCCAGAACACCGAACGCCTCACCGCCGGCGACACCTGGATCCACACCGGACACGTCTTCACCACACCCACCGGCACCCCGGTCGACCCCAACGACGTCACCGACCAGTTCGAACAACTCACGATGGAGGCCGAACTGCCACCGATTCGGCTGCACGACCTGCGAGACGGCGCCGCAACGTTCCTGCTCACCGCCGGATACGACATGAAGGTCGTCCAACAGACCCTCCGGCTGTCGTCCCTGGCGATCGCCGCCGACATCTACACCAGCGTCCTTCCCCAACTGGCGCGGCAATCGGCCGAGGACGCCGCAGCGATTGTCCTCGGCGCCCACCGCGCCCGCCGTCCACCTCGCCGCCCGAAGTCCACTCAGCTTCCGGCACCGAAAGCACCCGACCTTAGCGGCGGGCAAGCCGAAGGCTCCAACACGACTGCGGAAGCGGCTGGTGCTGCAGACGCGTCGTAGCACCGGCCGCCTGGTCCTGGCTGCACGGGTACTTCGGGGGACCAACGCTGCTCGAAGTGCCCGTGCAGGGTGGTCGCACAGGCGGGCCTGGCGTGTGCCGTCGCCCGGCCACCGGCGATGGCACTTGCCATGAACCCACCTGGGCGTGCTGCCCTTCCGCCGCAGCCGGTAGGTAACCCTGAGCTTGGGCTCGCGGTGCGGCGCACATTCCGCACGTCGGCCACGCCCACGAGAGGCAGCGGAGGCGGGTGGCTTGTAGCGGCAACGGAAGGCGGTTTGGACCCTCAGGTGCAGGGCTCCGCACTTCAGCCGCTGCTGTCGGGGTTCTGCCGAACCCAAACCGGCGGTGACCCGGACCGGGACTGTGACAGTCGGGTGCCACCCGTCAGTGGCTGGTGCCGATAACGAAGGAAGATCTCCAAAAGACCGCAGTGCACCGAGATCCCTACCAAACCCGCTGATCGGCTGGGCTGAGGATGCACGCTCATGCCGACGACAGTGCGTTCTGGCCAACCGTGAACGGTAGGCACAGGCCGCCGGCCGTTCGGGCCGGCTGCGCTGTTGTCCGGGCGATGTGTACTAACGCGACGCGCCTGCGCGTTGCAACAGTTCGGTGGTCGCCTCCCACAGGCGTCGCTCGCGGTCGCGGTCGTGGGCGACCGGTTGCACCTCGGTCGGCTTGGTCTTCAGCACGAACGCGCCGTCGCGCAGGTGCGCCCACTTGTCGTCCAGGGCCATCGCGGCCAGCAGCGGCCCTGAGCGCCACGGCGCCGACACGCCCGGGATCCGGCCCAGGGCGCGGCCGATCGCCTGGAACGCCTTCGGGGTGCCACGGCCGAGTGCGGTGCCGGGCATCCAGCCCGGCTCGAACACCGACACGTTGATCCCGGCGCCGGCTCGGCGCTGCAGTTCGTGGGCGTAGTACAGGATCGCCAGCTTGGCGTTGGAGTAGGCGACGCCGGAGGCGGCCATGCCCGGGGCCTTTCCACCGGTGGCCGGGCGAGCGAGTTCGGCGGGGTCGGCCCACTCGGCCTCGGCCACGCCCAGCAGCTTGCGCCAGAAGTTGGCGTGATAGGTGTTCGAGCCGAGCAGCACGACCCGTGCCGGGGCGGTGAACGAGCCGAGCAGGTCGCCGATGAGCTGGGCGTGGGCGAGATAGTTGACGGCGAAGGTCATCTCGTAGCCGTCAGGCGAGGCCCGCCGGGTGTCGGGCGACATGGTGCCGGCGTTGGCGACCAGCGCACGCAGCGGCCGGACGGCGCCCGCGGCGAGCAGGCCGCGCACGGTGGCCGCGGCGGCACGGACGTCGGCCAGGCTCGCCAGGTCGCAGCCGATCTCGTGGACGCGCGCCCCGAGGGCACGGGCCTCGTCGGCGACCGCTGTCAGGTCGCGCCCGGCGCGGCCGACCAGCAGCAGGTCGGGTCGCTGCCCGTCCGGGCGGCCGGCCACGGCCAGCGCGGCGTGGCGGCCCAGGTTGCGGGTCGGGCCGGTGATCAGAACAGTTCCAGGTTCGGTCATGACCGCAGCCTGCGAGACCTGGCCGGGGGCAGCCAGTCGTCCGGTTTTCGTAGGACTGCCAGGGCCAGGACAACTTGGTGCGGCCTGGCGCACACTGGAGCCCGTGGAAGTGTGGGAGTTCGGCCGGACGGTACGCCGCTGGCGCGACCGGGTGGCACCCGAGGCCATCGGCGTGCCGGTGGGCCGCCGACGCCGGGCCAGCGGGTTGCGCCGCGAGGAGCTGGCCGCGCTCGCCGGCATCTCAGCCGACTACCTCACCCGCCTCGAGCAGGGACGTGCGACCGCGCCGTCGGCACAGGTCGTGGAGTCACTGGCCCGGGCACTGCGGCTGGCCGACACCGAACGCGACCTGCTCTACCGGCTGGCCGGGCACGCCGCACCCGGCCCGGACATCGTGCCGTCCCGGGTCACCCCGAGCGTGCAACGGCTGCTCGACCGGCTTTCGCACACCCCGGTGGTCGTGTACGACGCCGGCTGGACGCTCGTGCTGGCCAACGCGCCCTACGACGCGCTCATGGGCGACACGACCACCTGGCGCGGCCTGGACCGCAACGCCGTCTGGCGCAACGTCACCCGCCTGCCCTCACGGGTCGTGCACACCCCGCAGGAGCAGGCCGAGCACGAGGCCCGGCTCGTGGCCGACCTGCGCCTGACCGCCTCGCGCTACCCGGCCGACCGTGCGCTGCGACGCTTGATCACCGACCTGACCTCCGGCAGCCCGCGCTTCGCCGAGCTCTGGGACGCCCAGGCACCGCCACCCCCGGCCGACCCGTCCCGACGCAAGACCATCGACCACCCGGCGGTCGGCCCGATCACCCTGGACTGCGACACGCTGCTGGTGACCCTGGACGACCTGCGCATCACCGTCTACACCGCCGAGCCCGGCACCGAGGACGCCGACCGCCTGGACCTCGCCGTCGTCCTGGGCACTCAGTCGCTACAGCACTGAGCACGAATGTCCGGAAGTACTAGGTGACACGCCCTCGGACGTCCGTCCGGGGTTCTACCTAACGTCCGCTCATGGCTCCCCTCTGTGTCAAGAAGCTGTGCTGAGGGCGGTCGTAGGCTGGGTGATGGCGTATCCGGGAAGTGGCTTGTCCGAACTGCCGGCATGGGGATGTGAGCCGGTTGCGCTGGAGTCAGTAGTCGTTCCCCGGTGCCCTCCCGGGCTCGTCGTCGAATCTCTGAGTGCGTCGTCGAGCATGCG
>NZ_BAAAMR010000203.1:0-8738 GCF_039529375.1 Actinomadura napierensis | reverse complement strand
GGCGGTCGCCGGCGCGGTCCCGGGCGGGCGCCGCGGGCGCGGCGGGCGCCAGCTCCAGCGCGCGCCGCGCCCACTGCAGCGACGTCCGGGCCTGGTCCGCCTGCACGGACGGGCCGACCGCGCCCGTCCAGCCGGCCAGCGTCGCGGTCAGCTCCTCCATCCGGCCGGGGCCGTCCGGGTCCGGCATGACCAGGCAGGGGCGGCCGTGGTCCAGCCCGGTCAGCAGCGACGGCGGCAGCCCGGCGGGGCCCTCCCCGCCGCTGCCCGGCCGCGGCCGCAGCACGATCACCGCGAGCCGGCGCGGCAGCGGCCAGCCGGCCCGCGCGGACTGCTCCCCGACGACCTCGGGCGGCGTGGCCGGGTCCGACAGCAGCAGCGTCAGCAGCCGGCCGCGGCGCTGCTCGCGCTCGCCGGCGGCCTTCTCGCGGGCCCTTGCGTACCCGTGCGCGGCGGCCGAGGCCAGCGCGTCCAGGTAGGCGAAGTTGGCCTCGGCGAGCAGGCTGACCAGGGCGCGCGGGCGGCCGAGCCGGTCGGCCTCGACCGCGAGGTGCCGCCACGCCAGCCGCGAGGCCACCCGCATCGCGTTCTGCAGGTGCTCGAGGCTGCGGCCCTCGACCGCCTCGCCGTAGCCGACGTCGAAGAAGACCTGGTACACCTCCTTCCAGGAGGCGTCCGGGTCGGCGATCATCTGGACGAAGTGCTCCATCGCGTGCGCGACCGCGGCCTCGGCGACGCGGACGTAGGCGGCGTCGCCCGGTCGGTCGTACTCGGGGACGTGCCGCAGCACGCCCTGCACCATCGGGCCGAGCAGCTCCGGCAGCCGCGGGCGCATCCAGCGCGCCTCCTCGGCGGGGACGTCCCGCCACGGCTCCTCGCTCAGCCCGTCCAGCACCGGTGATCCGGCGTGCGCGTCCTCGTATGCCGTCGTCATGGCGACACCTCCTCGACCGAGCGCTCGGTCGTCTCAACCTAGGCACGCGGGGCCGGCGGCGACACTCATTCGCCCGCACCGCCGGGGAGGGGCGATTGTCAGCGGCTTGACAAGCGCCCACGCCCGCCGGGGCAGGTCCTGCGGCGTTGCGGGGGGCCGTACTCAAGTTCCCGTCAAACCTGGCATGACGGCGGGTTCGCCGGGTAACGGCCACCACGGAGTGCGATCACCGAGCAGCCACGAGGAGCTGGATCATGGCCAACCCGGCCGGCCACGAGGACCGGAAGCAGGAGCAGCTGGAGCGGCGGCGGGTGAGCCCGGAGGGGTCGGCGGGGCTGACCACCGACCAGGGCGTCCGGGTCGACGACACCGACAACTCGCTGACGGTGGGCGAGCGCGGCCCGTCGCTGATGGAGGACTTCCACCTCCGCGAGAAGATCACTCATTTCGACCACGAGCGGATCCCCGAGCGGGTGGTGCACGCGCGCGGCTCCGGCGCGTACGGGCGGTTCCAGCTGACCGAGTCGCTGGCCGAGTACACCACCGCGGACTTCCTGTGCGACACCTCGCTGACGACGCCGGTGTTCGTGCGGTTCTCGACGGTCGCCGGGTCGCGCGGGTCGGCCGACACCGTCCGCGACGTCCGCGGCTTCGCCACGAAGTTCTATACGAACCAGGGCAACTTCGACCTGGTCGGCAACAACATGCCGGTCTTCTTCATCCAGGACGGCATCAAGTTCCCCGACTTCGTGCACGCGGTGAAGCCCGAGCCGCCGAACGAGATCCCGCAGGCGTCGTCCGCGCACGACACGCTGTGGGACTTCGTGCAGCTCCAGCCCGAGACGATGCACATGATGATGTGGCTGATGTCGGACCGGGCGATCCCGCGCAGCTACGCGATGATGCAGGGCTTCGGCGTGCACACCTTCCGGCTGGTCAACGCCGAGGGCCGCGGCACGTTCGTGAAGTTCCACTGGAGGCCCAAGCTCGGCACCCACTCGCTCGCCTGGGACGAGACGCAGAAGATCGCCGGCAAGGACCCCGACTTCAACCGCCGCGACCTGTGGGACCGCATCACCGACGGCGACTTCCCCGAGTACGAGCTCGGGGTCCAGCTGGTGCCCGAGGAGGACGAGCACAGGTTCGGGTTCGACCTGCTCGACCCCACCAAGATCATTCCGGAGGAGGAGGTACCGGTGCGGCCGGTCGGCCGGATGGTGCTGGACCGCAACCCCGACAACTTCTTCGCCGAGACCGAGCAGGTCGCCTTCCACATCGGCAACGTGGTGCCGGGCATCGACTTCACCAACGACCCGCTGCTGCAGGCCCGGCTGTTCTCCTACCTGGACACCCAGCTGATCCGGCTGGGCGGGCCGAACTTCCCGCAGATCCCGGTGAACCAGCCGGTCGCCGACGTCCGCAACCACCAGCGCGACGGCTACCACCAGATGAACCTGCACCAGGCGCAGGCCGCCTACCACAAGAACTCGCTGTCGGGCGGCTGCCCGGCCGTCGGCGGCGCGGGGTCCTTCACCCACTACCAGGAGCGCGTGGACGGCAACAAGATCCGCAAGCGGAGCGAGAGCTTCAAGGACCACTACTCGCAGGCGACGCTGTTCTGGAACAGCATGTCCGACTGGGAGAAGGAGCACATCGTCGGCGCGTTCCGGTTCGAGCTCGGCAAGTGCGACCACAAGCACATCCGGGAGGGCGTGGTCGCCCAGCTCAACCACGTCGACCACGACCTCGCCGTGCAGGTCGCCGAGGGCATCGGGGTGGAGCCGCCGTCGGACGCCCCGACCGCCAACCACGGCCGCACCTCGCCCGCGCTCAGCCAGGACAACGCGCCCACCGACTCCGTCCAGGGCCGCAAGATCGCGATCCTGGTCGCCGACGGGGTGGACTCGGCGGCCGTCGGCGCGGTCGGCGACGCGCTGACCGACGCGGGCGCGGTGTGCGACGTGCTCGCCGCGAAGGACGGGCACGTGCAGGCCGCCAACGGCGCGCAGGTCTCGGTGACCCGCGCGATGCCGACCGTCGCGTCCGTCCTCTACGACGCGGTGCTGGTGCCCGGCGGCGAGGCGAGCGTGCGCACGCTCGCGCAGGACGGCGACGCGGTGCACTTCGTCGCGGAGGCGTTCGTGCACTGCAAGGCGATCGGCGCGCTGGACGAGGGCGTCGCGCTGCTGGAGCGGGCCGGGATCACCGGGGTGAAGACCTCCGCGGACGGCACCGTCGAGGACTTCGGCGTCGTCACCGGGCGCGGCCCCGGCGGCGACTTCAGCGCCAAGCTGATCGAGGCGGTCGCCAAGCACCGCCACTGGCGCCGCCAGAAGGACCACGTCCCCGCCTGACGGACGGGGTTCGGTCGGGCCGGGGCCCGGCGCGGTAGCACGGATCGTGCGCGCACCGCGCCGGGCCCCGCCGCGTGTGGCCGCTTTCTGCCACATTAATTGTGGGCCACGTCACAAGGCCGGGCGCCGATGGAATGATGCGGGCATGATCTGAAAATATATCTTGTGCGAATCGCGTCTTTAAGGGCGCGCTCCCATCGCGGGAATCGCGCGCATTTCACGCGCATTCCGGCTGGACGGCGGCCGGGTCGCCGACGGGCCCGCTCCGGGACCGCCGCCGCAAGTGGGTCCTGACATGCGGTTTCCGGGCAGGATGTGGCCGCCGTGGACGCCGCCCGCCGGGCCGCGCCTTGCCGGTCTGGGAAGACCCGTGCCGCCCGGACTGCCCACGGGTGCAGTTCAGCCGGGCTCATTTCTGTAGCAGGATGACGGCCGTCCCGCCGGATTTTCCGTGCTTCCGGTAACGGTGCCGGGCGGCCTTTTCCACGGCCGCCGGGCAAGGGCATGGTGCTGATTATGGAGGGAGGGCGCATGGCCGCGTCCGTCATTGAGCGATTCCGCGAGCTGGTCGTCGACGAGTCCGATCCCTTCTACTTCGACCACCCGCTCGACCATGTGCCGGGAATGCTGCTGTTCAGCGGCATGCTGGACCTCGCCGTCCGCGCCGACGCGGCGCGGTCGCGCGGACGGCGGGCCGGCCGGGTGGTGGCCGGCCTCGACTTCACCCGCTTCTGCGAACTCGACCGCGGCACCACGCTGTCGTGCCGTCCGGTCCCGGGCCGCAACCGCGCGTGGACGGTCACCGCCCGGCAGGGCGTGCGGGAGGTGTGCGCGGGCTCCATCGCGTTCGCCGAGGGCGCCGGAGTCGCCGACGGTGCCGCCCCCGCGAACGGCGAAAGCCGCACAGGCGCGCCGCCGGGCGCCGCGCGCCGGCCCGCCGCGATCCCGCCGTCCCGGCATGCGCCCGCGCCGCTCGTGCACCGGCACCGTCCCGAGAACATCCTGGTCGGCGAGCCGGTGCGGCACGGGCGCGGCACGGTGGAGGCGGCGGTGCTCCGGCGACCGGGGGAGGAGCCGGACGACTGGCGGCCGGTGCGGATCGTCGAAGCGGGCCGGCAGTTCGCGACGATGCTGGAGCACAGCCATCACGGCAGGCCGATGGACGCCCGGCTGCTGTGGGTGTCGTTGCGCATGGACGTGCCGTTCCGGCTCGACCGGTCCGTCCCGCTGATGCTGCGCTGGCCGGTCGCCCGGGTGGCCGGGCCCCGGTCGCGGTGCGCGGTCACGCTCGCGGACGCCTCGACCGGCGCCGGCCTCGGGACGCTGACCTACGAGGCGTACGCCGTCGACCCGGAGCGCTACGAGCGGACCCGGTCGTCATGAACGATCCGCTTCGCGATAGGGCCCTGCTGCTCGCGCCCCGCCTCCTCTTCGCCGCCGGTGCCGCCGTGCTGATCGCCGCGATGGCCGTCCGCGTCGGGCGCGGCGAGCCGCAGGCGGCGGCGATGGCGGCGCTCTACCTCGGATGGCTGCTGCTGGAGGCGCCGGTGACGTTCCGCCGCGCCGCCGCGTCCCCGGCGGACACGCGGACGCTCCTTCCGTACGCGCTGGCCCGCCTCCTGCTGATCGCGTCCGCCTCATTCGGGCCGTCCCCGTGGGCGGACGCGTCCCCGTGGTCCGCGATCCCCGCGATGGTGTTCGTCACCGGGGTCGCGTTGCGGCAGACCGCGATCCGCGCGCTCGGCCGGTTCTACTCGCACCATGTGATGCGGCAGGACGGCCATCGGGTCGTCACGGGCGGCGTCTACCGGGCCGTCCGGCATCCGGCGTACGCGGGGATGCTGTTCGCCAACCTCGGTTTCACCTGCTTCTTCCTCAACCCGCTCAGCGTGGCCGCCTTCGCCCTCCTGGCGGCGGCGGTCGTGTGGAGGATCCGCGTGGAGGAACGGGCGCTCTGGGACGTTCCGGGCTATCCGCGGTACGCCGCCGGGCGGGCGCGCGTGCTGCCGAAGGTGTGGTGAGCGGCGTGCCGGCCGGATCGACGGGCGCGGGGCCGATGGGCGCGGGGCCGATGGAAACGGGGGAGGTCGGGCACAAGTTCGCCCGGCTGGAGACGCTGCGCGACGCGGGCTTCGCGGTGCCGGAGTTCTTCTGCGTGCCCGCGTCGGAGTTCGACCGGGCGCTGGACGCCTTGAGCGGCGGCCTGCCGCCGCGCTCGGCGGTCCCGGCCGCTCAGTGGTGCGGGTTCGCCGCGCAGGCGCTCGCCGCGGCCGTCCCGGACGGTGATCTCGCCGCCCGGCTGCTGGCCGGTTTCGACGAACTGGTCGGCGAGGCCGGGACGGTCGCCGTGCGCGCGTGCGTCGTCCCCGGCCCGGACGGGGCGGGCGAGGACGCGGCCGACGATCCGTTCGCCGGGCTGAGCGACAGCTTCCTGTACGTCCGCCGCGATGGGCTGCTGGAGGCGGTGGCGCGCTGCTGGGCGTCGGCGTTCAAGGCCGAGGCCGTCCGCTACCGGGAGTTCCGTGGCATCGATCCGGCGGGCGCGCGGGTCGCGGTCGGCGTCCAGCGGATGGTCGCCGGGACGCGGTCGTTCGTCGCGTTCACCCGCGACCCGCGGGACGGGGCGCGCCGGCACGTCATCGCCGCCGCGCACGGCATCGGCGAGGGAGTCGTCCAGGAGAAGGCCGACGTCGACCACTTCTTCGTCGACCCCGCCACCGGACGCGTCGACGCCGAGGTCGTGACGAAGCAGCGGATGGTCGGCCCGCCGGGGGAGGGCGAGGACGGCCCGCGGGTCGTCCCCGTCCCGGGCGGCCTCCGCACCGGCCCCGTGCTCGCCGACGACCAGGTCAGGCGCGTCGCCGACCTGGCCGCGCGCGTCGAGCGGCTGTTCGGATGCCCGCAGGACATCGAGGGCACCATCACGCCGGACGGCGCCGTCCATCTCGTCCAGGCCCGCCCGATGGCCGCCACCGCCGACCACGCGGGAGGACTGCGCGTCCACTGGGGCAACCACAACATCACCGAGAGCTTCCCGGGGGTGTCCGGCGCGCTGACCTACTCGCAGGCGCGGGCGTTCTACCAGCTCGCCTTCACCGACCTGTACCGGCGCATGGGCGTGCCCGCGCGGCGGCTGCGCGCCAACGGCCACCGGCTCGCCCGGATGGTCGGGAACCTGGACGGCCGCGTCTACTACCGGCTGGACGACTGGCAGGAACTGCACGGCCAGCTGCCCGTGTTCGACCTGATCAGGGCCGGCTGGGAAGAGGGAATGGGCATCACCGGCGAGGCGCGCGCGGACCGCCGGTGGCCGCGCGCCCGCGTCGCCGCGGCCCTGCCCGCGCTCGCCTGGCGCGCGGCGGGGCACCGCCGCGCCACCGTCCGGTTCCTGCGCTGGTGGGACGCGCTGATGGCGGACGTCCGCGGCCCCGCGTCCCGGCCGCTCGACGAGTACTCGTCCGACGAGTTGATCACCCTGTACCGGTGGGTCTGGGACGAGGTGTCCGTGCGGTGGGGCGTCACGCTCGCCAACGGCGTCTACGGGCTGCTGCTCCTGCGGGGCGGCACCGCGCTGCTGCGCCGCTGGACGGGCGCCGGGCCCGAGCTGCTCGCCGGGCTGCTGTGCGGCGGACCCGAGAACCGGTCGCTCGCCGCCGCCCGCGCCGCGATCGCGCTGGCCGAGCGCGCCGCCGAGGTGCCCGCGCTGAAGGCCGCCCTGCTGGCCGACGACCTGGGCGGACGCACCGACGAGGAGCATCTGCGGGCCGTCTGGGACGACGTCGCCGCGGGCCGGCACGGTTCCTTCCTCGCCGCGTCCGCGCGCGCCTACCTGCGCCGCTACGGCGACCGGGCGGTGCACGACCTCAAGCTCGACGAGCCGACCCCGCGGCAGCGGCCCTGGACGACCGCCGCCGTCCTGCGGCCGCTCGTCCGGCAGGGCGCGACGGTCGCCGCGAACCGGGCGGGCGAGGCGCGGGCCGCGGCCGACGCCCGCCGCCGGCTGCGCGAATCGTGCCCCGGCCCGGCCAGACGGGCCGTCCTGCGCGTACTGCTTCGCATGATGCGCTGGTCCGTGCGCGCGCGGGAGGACGCCCGGTTCTGCCGCACCCAGCTGTTCGGGCTGTCCCGCGAGGTGATGTGGCGGCTCGGCGGCGCGCTCGCCGCCGCGGGGCTGCTCGACGACCCGCTCGACGTCGCCGACCTCACCGTGGACGAGGTCGTCGGCGCGTTCGACGGCACGCTGCCCGGCGGCGACCTGCGCGGGCTCGCCGCGCTGCGGCGCGCCGAACGCGTCCGCACGCCGGCCGGGCCGCCGCCGCCCGCGCCGCTGTCGGCGCCCGCCTCGCGTCCGGCCGCCGCCGCGCTGCCGTACGCGCGCCCGCTCGACCCGGACCGCGACGCCGGCGGGGACGGCACGCTGCGCGGGCTCGGCTCCGGCGGCGGGACCGTCCGGGGCCGCGCCAAGGTCGTGCTGGACCCGCGCGTCCCGCCCGGCGACTGCGCGGGCCGCATCCTCGTCGCCCGCGAGACCGACCCGGGCTGGCTCGCCCTGATGATCGCCGCGTCCGGGCTGGTCGTCGAGCGCGGCACCCTGCTCTCGCACACCGCCGTCACGGGACGGCTGCTCGGCGTGCCCACCGCGGTCGCGGTCGGCGGCGCCGTCGCCCGCATCCCCGACGGCGCCTGGATCGAGCTGGACGGGCGGGCCGGCACGGTCCGGATCCTCGGCGCCCCCGAGGACGCCGCGGGCTGACCCCCGGTACCGCCCGACAACCCCGCGAAGAATGAGGAGTCGACACGTGGAAGAAGGAGCGTTCGGCAGGTCCGCGCAGGACCGGGCGGCCGCCGAGGTCGAGGCCGAGATCGGCCGGCTGTGCGAGCGGCTCGCCGAGGGCCAGGCGATGGGACTGGACGAGGGCCGCGAGATGGTCGGCGGCGCGATGGCGGAGTTCCTGGTGGACTTCTTCCAGGTCGTCCGGGCCAAGGACTCCGGGCCCGGCCTGCGGGGCATGGTCGCGCTGCCGATGCTGGTGCACGGCGCGGAGACCGGCGACCCCGGGCCCGCACGGCCGCTCGCCGTCGTCCACCTGCTGTGGTGGGCGGCGGCCCGCTACCTGGACGACCTGACCGACGCGCCCGGCGCGCCCGCGCCCGGCAACGCCGCGGTCGCCAAGCGGGTCCTGACCGCGCTCGCGGTGGGCGGGCACCTGCCGGTCCGGCTCGTCGCGGACCTCCCGGTGCCCGACGCCGTCCGCCGCGGGCTCGCCGGCGAGGTGTCGCGGGCCTGGCTGGACGCGGTGGACGGCCAGCTGCGCGACCTCACCGACCGCCCCTCGGCCGCCACGCCGGCGTCGGTGCTGCGCGCCTACGCCGGCAAGTCGGGCGCGCCGTACGCGATGGCGGCGGCGTCCGCGGCCCGGCGCAAATAGGGGGGCCAACGGGGGTTGGGAGAA
>NZ_BAAAMR010000202.1:0-9195 GCF_039529375.1 Actinomadura napierensis | reverse complement strand
ACCACACCAACACCACCACCTACCTCGAAACCACACCCCACCCCACACTCACACCACTCACCCACGACACCCTCGCCGATCTCGGGGTGCCCGCCGACGAGGTTCTCGTGACGCCGACCCTGCGCGACGGGCGCGAGGAACTGCCCACGTTCCTTTCGGCGCTCGGCCGCCTGCACGCCCACGGCGTCGAGCTCGACTGGCCGCAGATCCTCAGCGCGCTGGGCGTCGCTCGGCCCGCCCGCCCTGCGGAGCTGCCCACCTACGCGTTCCAGAGGCAGCGGTACTGGGTGAAGGCGCGGCCCGGCGCGGGCGACGTCACTTCGGCGGGCCTGGAGACGGGCGGCCACCCGCTGCTCGCCGCATGCGTGACGCTCGCCGACGAGCAGACCACCGTCTTCACCGGACGCCTGTCCCTGGACACCCACCCCTGGCTGACCGACCACGCCATCAACGGCATCGCCGTCCTGCCCGGCACCGCCTACCTCGAACTCGCCATCCACGCAGGCGACCACACCGGCACACCCCACATCCACGAACTGATGCTCCAGGCGCCCATGCCGCTGCGACCCGGCGTCCCGCTCCAGCTGCAGGTCACCCTGCAGGCCCCCGACGAGGACGGCCACCGCGCCCTGACCGTCCACTCCCGCCCCGACGGCGGCGACGCCGACGAGGAGCCCTGGACCTGCCACGCCTCCGGCACCCTCACGGCCGCGGCGACCCCCGAGCCCGCCGACCTGACCGCCTGGCCCCCGCCGGGCGCCGACCCCGTCCCGACCGACGGCCTCTACGCGCGCTTCGACGAACTCGGGCTCAACTACGGGCCGCTCTTCAGGGGCGTCCGCGCGGCCTGGTCCACCCCGACGGAGGTCTTCGCCGAGGTCGCGCTGCCCGACCCCGACGCCGCCACCGGCCACGCCCTGCACCCCGCGCTGCTCGACGCCGCCCTCCACGCCGTCGCCTTGACCCCGGGCGCCCGCGACAGCCTGGCCCACCTGCCCTTCGCCTGGACCGGCGTCACCCTGCACGCCGCCGGCGCCACCGCGCTCCGCGTCGCCATCACGCCCACCGGCGGCGGCGCCGCGATCAGGGTGGCCGACCCGGCGGGCCGGCCCGTCGCCACGATCGACGAGCTCAGCCTCCGCCCGCTGCCCGACGCGCCCTCCGGCCCCTCCCAGAGCAACCACCTGTACGCGCTGGTGTGGCAGCCCCTCCCCGCACAGAACGCCCCAGCCGGGGGCGGCCGGTACGCCATTCTCGGCGAGCACGATCCGGACCTGGCCGACGCGCTGGCCGCAGCCCTTCCCTCGGGCACGCGCACCTACGATGCCTTCGCCGACCTCTTCGAGGCCGACGGCGACGGCACACCGCCCGACGTGATCCTCGCCCCCTGCCCGCCAGGCACCGGCGATGACCTCGCCGGCCGGGCGCACGCCGCGACCCGGCAGGTACTCGGCCTGATCCAGCGCTACCTGGCCGACGAACGCCTCGCCTCGAGCCGGCTGGTGCTGCTGACCACCGGCGCCGCCGCGGTCACGGGCCAGGCGCCGGTGGATCTCGCGCAGAGCCCGCTGTGGGGGCTGGTCCGCAGCGTGCAGGCCGAGCATCCGGACCGCGTCACGCTCGTCGACCTGGAGGGCCGCCCCGCCGACCGCCAGGCGCTCGCCGCCGCGCTGGCCCAGCCCGAGCCGCAGCTCGCGGTGCGCGGCGGCGTCGTCCACGGCGCCCGGCTGGCGCGGGCCGCCACCCTGCGGGGCGGGACGCTCGCGATGCCCGCGGGCGGTGACTGGCGGCTGGCCGTCAGCGCGAAGGGAACCCTGGAAGACCTGGTGCTCGCGCCGGTGGACCCCGAGCCGCTGGGAGGCGAGCAGGTGCGGATCGCCGTCCGCGCGGTCGGGGTGAACTTCCGCGACGTCCTGTACGCGCTCGGCATGATCCCGCAGGACGACCGGCCGCTCGGCGGGGAAGGCGCGGGCACCGTGGTGGAGGTCGGCCCGGACGTGCGCGGCGTCGTCCCCGGCGACCGGGTCATGGGGATCTTCACCGGCACCGGCCCCACCGCCGTCGCCGACCACCGCATGGTCGCCCCGATCCCGTCCGGCTGGACGTTCACCCAGGCCGCGACCGTCCCGGTGGCGTTCCTGACCGCGTACTACGCGCTGCGGGACCTGGCCGGTATCGAGCCCGGCCGGCGGCTCCTGGTGCACGCCGCGACCGGCGGCGTCGGGACGGCGGCCCTGCAACTGGCCCGCCACTGGGACGTGGAGGTGTTCGCCACCGCCGGCCCCGGCAAGTGGCCGACCCTCTACCAGCGCGGTCTGGACGACGCCCACATCGCCTCGTCGCGGACGCTGGAGTTCGAGGAGCATTTCCGCGACGCCCTCGGCGACCGGGACATCGACGTGGTCCTCAACGCCCTGGCCGGGGAGTTCAACGACGCTTCGCTGCGCCTGCTCGGCCCCGGCGGCCATTTCCTGGAGATGGGCAAGACCGACGTCCGCGATCCCGAGCAGATCGCCGCCGGGTATGCCGGTGTCCGGTATCAGGCGTTCGACGTGCTGCAGGCCGGGCCCGAGCGCATCCAGGAGATCCTGCGCCGGCTGCTGCCCCTCTTCGAGGAAGGCCGGCTCGTTCCGCTCCCGGCCACGTCCTATGACATCCGGCATGCGCCGGAGGCGTACCGGCACCTCAGCCAGGCCCGGCACATCGGCAAGGTCGTCCTGACCATCCCCGCGCCGCTCCGCCCCCGCGGCACCGTGCTGATCACCGGGGGCACGGGCACTCTGGGACGGCTGGTCGCCGAGCACCTGGTCACCGACCACGGCGTCACCCACCTGGCCCTGGCCAGCCGCACCGGACCCGACACGCCCGAAGCACAGGAGTTGCGCCGGCGCCTAGAGGAACTCGGCGCCCACGTCACCATCACCGCCTGCGACACCGCCGACCCCACCCAACTCACCGAACTCCTCACCGCCATCCCGACCGAACACCCCCTCACCGCCGTCATCCACGCGGCCGGAGTGACCGACGACGCCGTCGTCACCTCCCTGACCTCCGAGCAGGTCGACGCCGTGCTGGCCCCCAAGGTCGACGGGGCGTGGAACCTGCATCAGCAGACCCGCGACCTCCCCTTGAGCGCCTTCGTCCTGTTCTCCTCGGCGGCCGCGACGCTGGGCTCCCCGGGCCAGGCCGCTTACGCCGCCGGCAACGGCTTCCTGGACGCCCTCGCCGCGCACCGGCAGGCGGAGGGGCTGCCCGCCCAGTCGATCGGCTGGGGTTACTGGCAGCAGGACAGCGGCATGACCGGCCATCTCAGCGACACCGACCGCGCCCGCATCGGCCAGAGCCTCACCCCGATTCCCACGGCGCAGGGCCTCGATCTCTTCGACGCCGTCCTGAACACGCCCCATCCCCACCTGCTCGCCACCCCGATCAACCTCGCCAAGGCGCCTTCGCCTCCGCCTCCGCTGCTCCAGGGCCTCGTCCGCGGCACCGCGGCCCGGCGGACGGCCGGCGGCGCGGCCACCTCCACCGACCTGGCCGGCCGGCTCGCGGGGCTCGGCCCCGAGGAGCAGGACGCGCGGCTCCTCTCGCTGGTGCGAACGAACGTCGCCGCCGTCCTGGCGCACGGGTCGGCCGAGAGCGTCGATGCCGCGCGCCCGTTCAGCGAGCTGGGGTTCGACTCGCTCACCGCGATCGAGCTGCGCAACCGGCTGGCCACCGCCACCGGGCAGCGCCTTCCGGCGACGCTCGTGTTCGACCACCCCACGCCCCGGGCGCTCGCCCTGCACCTCAAGAACACGCTTCTGGACACTCACGCTCCGGCGTCCGCCCAGGCGCTCGGGACCGCCACGGAGGAGCCGATCGCGATCGTGGCGATGGGGTGCCGCTACCCCGGCGACGTGCGCACACCACAACAGCTCTGGGACCTGGTCGCCGCCGGTCGTGACGCGATCGGCGAGTTCCCGGCGAACCGGGGCTGGCCACTCGCCGACCTGCACCACCCCGACCCCGACCACCCCGGCACCACCTACGCCCGCGAAGGCGGATTCCTCTACGACGCCGACCACTTCGACGCCGACTTCTTCAACATCAGCCCCCGCGAGGCCCAAGCCACCGACCCCCAACAACGACTGCTCCTCGAAACCGCCTGGGAGACCATCGAGAACGCCCACATCAACCCGGCCACCCTCAACGGCACCCGCACCGGCATCTTCACCGGCATCTCATCGCACGACTACGGCACCGGTCATCTCAGGATCTCCGGCGAGTCCGAGGGCTATCTGGGCTCCGGCACTTCCGGCAGCGTCGCTTCGGGCCGGATCGCTTACACGCTCGGCCTGGAAGGGCCGGCGGTCACGGTCGACACCGCGTGCTCGTCCTCCCTGGTCGCCCTCCACCTGGCCTGCCAGGCGCTCCAGCGGGGCGAGTGCGATCTCGCCTTGGCGGGCGGCGCCACGGTCATGTCCACGCCCGGCATCTTCGTCGCGTTCTCGCGGCAGCGCGGGCTCGCTTCCGACGGCCGGTGCAAGCCCTTCGCCGCGGCGGCCGACGGCACCGGCTGGGGCGAGGGCGTCGGCCTGCTGCTGGTCGAACGCCTGTCGGACGCCCAGCGCAACGGCCACCCCGTCCTCGCCGTGGTCCGCGGCTCGGCCGTCAACCAGGACGGCGCCAGCAACGGGCTGACGGCACCGAACGGCCCGTCGCAGCAGCGGGTCATCCACGAGGCGCTGAGGTGGGCCCGGCTGGCGCCCGACGACATCGACGCCGTCGAGGCGCACGGCACCGGCACGGCGCTCGGCGACCCCATCGAGGCACAGGCCCTGCTCGCGACCTACGGCCGGGACCGGGACCGGCCGCTACGGCTGGGCTCGATCAAGTCCAACCTCGGGCACACCCAGGCCGCCGCCGGCGTCGCCGGAGTCATCAAGATGGTCCAGGCGATGCGGCACGGCGTCCTGCCCCCGACCCTGCACGTGGACGAGCCGACCCCCCACGTCGACTGGAGCGCCGGGCACGTCGAACTGCTCACCGAGCAGATCCCCTGGCCCGACACCGGGCGACCCCGCCGCGCCGCCGTCTCCTCCTTCGGCATCAGCGGCACCAACGCCCACACGATCATCGAACAGGCGCCCGAGCCGCCGGACGCTCCTCGCCCCGAGGTCGCCGCACCCGCACATGGCGATCGCCTGGCGCTTCCGTGGATGCTGTCGGCGAAGACAGAGGCCGGGCTCGCCGCGCAGGCCGGACGGCTGGCGGCCTACCTGGACACCCGTCCCGAGGCGGATGCCGACGGGGTGGCGTGGGCGCTGGCCACCCGTTCGGTGCTGGAGCACCGCGCCGTGATCGTCGGCGACGGGCCGGTGCTGCGAGACGGCCTCCGGGCGCTCGCTGCCGGTGAGCCGCATCCGGCGGTGGTGTCGGGCCGTCCGATGCCTGCCGGCAAGACGGTGCTGGTGTTTCCGGGTCAGGGTTCGCAGTGGGCGGGGATGGGCGCCGAACTACTGAAGTCCAGTCCGGTGTTCCGGGAGCACATCCAGGCATGTGAGCACGCCCTTTCCCGTCATGTGGACTGGTCGCTGACCGACGTGCTCACCGCCGCGCCCGGCAGTGCGTCCCTGGAGCGGGTCGATGTCGTACAGCCGGCCTTGTTCGCGGTGATGACCGGCCTCGCCCACGTGTGGAAGTCGCTGGGCGTCGAACCCGATGCGGTGATCGGGCACTCCCAGGGCGAGATCGCCGCCGCCTGCACCGCGGGCGCCCTCACCCTGGAGGACGCCGTCCAGGTCGTGGCGTTACGCAGCCAGGCCCTCACCGCCCTGGCGGGCACCGGCACCATGGCCGCCGTCCACACCACCCCCACCGACCTGGCCGGGCTGCTCCCCGACGACATCGCGATCGCCGCGATCAACGCACCGGCCACCACCGTCGTCGCCGGACCAGAAGACGCCATCACCGCGCTCCTCGAAACCTGCGAACGCCAAGAGATCAAAACCCGCCGCATCGACGTCGACTACGCCTCCCACAGCCCCGCGATCGACACCGTCGCCGACCAGATCATTCAAACCGCGGCAGGCATCCAGCCCCGAGCCACCACCCTCGCGATGTACTCCACCGTCACCGGACAGCCCATCGACGGAACGGAACTCGACAACCGGTACTGGTACGACAACATCCGCAACACCGTCCAGTTCCACCCCACCATCACCCACCTCATCGAGCAGGGCCACACCACCTACATCGAAGCCAGCCCCCACCCCGCCCTGACCATCGGCATCCAGCACACCTGCGACGCCCTCGGCACCCCCGCCATCGCCGTCGGCACACTCCACCGCGACAACGGCGGGCGGGCGCAGCTCTTGAACGGCCTGGCGCATCTGCACGTCCAGGGCCATCCCGTGAGCTGGGCCCACGTCCTGAACACTCTGGGCACCGCGCGCCCGGCATCGCTCCCGGACCTCCCCACCTACGCCTTCCAGCGGCAGCGGTTCTGGCCGCAGGTCGCGCCGGGAGCAGGCGGGGACGCCGCGGCGGCCGGGTTCGACTCGCCGGGGCACCCTCTGCTCGGCGCGTGCGTCACCTTGGTCGGCAGGGAGACCACCGTGTTCACCGGGCGACTGTCCCCCGACTCCCACCCCTGGCTGGCCGACCATGCCATCAACGGCGTCCCCGTGCTGCCCGGCACCGCCTACCTCGAACTCGCCGTGCACGCGGGCGACCACACCGGCACACCGCACATCCAGGAACTCACCCTCCACACGCCGCTCGTCCTGACGGCCCCCACCCAGCTCCAGATCACCGTCGACGCGCCCGATGACGGCGGCCACCGCGCGCTGACGATCCACTCCCGCCCTGCCGGCATCGGCGAACCCTGGACCTGCCACGCCACCGGCACCCTCACCCCCGCGCCGCCGCCGGCGCCGGCGCCCGAGACGTCCGGCCTGACCGCGTGGCCGCCGCCCGGCGCCGAGCCCATCCCCACCGCCGACCTCTACGAGCGGTTCGATGACCTGGGCCTGAACTACGGGCCGCTCTTCCAGGGCGTGCGGGCCGCCTGGACCACCCCGGCCGGGGTCTGCGCGGAAGTGCGGCTGCCCGACGCCGACGCCGCCTCCGGCTTCGCCCTCCACCCGGCCCTGCTGGACGCCGCGCTCCATCCCATCGTCCTGGTCGGCGGCTCCCGTGCGGACCGGGCCCACCTCCCGTTCGCCTGGAACGGCGTAACCGTCCACGCCGCCGACGCCACGGCACTCCGCGTCGCCATCGCCACCGGCGACGCGGAGGAGGGCGGCCGGGTCTCCCTCACGGCCGCCGACGCCGCCGGCCGCCCCGTCATCACCGTCGGCGCGCTCACGCTGCGTCCCGTTGCCTCCGAGCTGCCGGCCGGGATGGCGCAGCGCAGGCACCTGTACGCGCTCACGTGGCCGGCCGTCCCGCCGAGCACCGACGCCCCCGCCGAGCCCTACGCGGTTCTGGCCACGGGCGAGGACGCCCTGCTCGGCGTCGGGGCCATGGCGTACGACGATCTGGAGCAGGTCGCGGAACTCGGCGCCCCGCCCCCGATCATCGTCGCCCGCTGTCCCGGCGCCGATGGCGAAGGAGAAACCGTCGAGCGGGCGCACTCCGCCACTCAGCGGGTGCTGCGGCTGATTCAGAGTTTCCTGGCCGACGATCGCCTCGGTGGCAGCCACCTGGTGCTCCTGACCACCGCGGGCACCGGCGCGGGCACGGAGCCGGAGACCCCGGACCCCGCGCAGGCGCCGGTGTGGGGGCTGGTCCGCAGCGTCCAGGCCGAGCATCCCGGCCGCGTCACGCTCATCGACGTCGACCGGGAGGACGCGAGCCTCCGGACGCTTCCCGCGGCGATCGGGACCGCCCTCGGCCAGGACGAACCCCAGATCGCCGTCCGCGGCACCGACCTATTCGTCCCGCGCCTGACCCGGCCGGCCGGTCCCGACGCCTCCCAGGGGGCGATTGCCTTCACACCCGGCGGCACCGTGCTGATCACCGGCGGCACGGGCACCCTGGGCCGCCTGGTCTCCGAGCACCTGGTCACAGCCCACGGCGTCACCCACCTGACCCTGGCCAGCCGTACCGGACCCGACTCCCCCCAAGCCCAAGAACTCACCCATCACCTGGAAGAACTCGGCGCCCACGTCACCATCACCGCCTGCGACACCGCCGACCCCACCCAACTCACCGAACTCCTCACCGCCATCCCGACCGAACACCCCCTCACCGCCGTCATCCACGCGGCCGGGGTCATCGACGACGCGGTGGCCACCTCACTGGGACCGGAGCAGGTCGAGCGGGTCTTCGCACCCAAGGTGGACGCGGCCTGGAACCTGCACCAGCAGACCCGCCACCTCCCCCTGGACGCCTTCGTCCTGTTCTCCTCGGCCGCTTCCACACTCGGCTCCCCCGGCCAGGCCGCCTACGCCGCCGCCAACCACTTCCTGGACATACTCGCCGTCCACCGGCACGCCGAGGGGCTGCCGGGCCAGTCGATCGGCTGGGGCTACTGGCAGCAGGACACCGGCATGACCGCCCACCTCACCGACACCGACCGTAACCGCATCATGCGCGTCGGCATGAGCCCGATCACCGACGAGCAGGGCCTGGAGCTCTTCGACGCGGCCCTCGCCACGCCCCGGCCTCACCTGATCGCCGTGCCGATCAGCGCGCGGAATGTGGGCGCAGCGCCCCCGGCGCTGCTGCGGTCGCTCGTCGGCGGCGCCCACCGTCCCAGCGCCGCCGCGGCCGCGGGCCTGGCCGATCATCTGGGCACGCTGGCCCCCGACCAGCAGCGGGAGCACCTGCTCGACCTGGTCCGCGGCGGTGTCGCCGCAGTCCTGGGCCACACCGGTCCCGACGGGATCGACCCCGACCGGCAGTTCAACGAGCTGGGATTCGACTCGCTCACCGCGATCGAGCTGCGCAACCGCCTCGCCGCCGCCACCGGCCGCCGCCTGCCCGCCACGCTGATCTTCGACCACCCCACGCCCAGGGCGCTCGCCGAGGAGCTGCGGAACACGCTTCTCAACACGCTCGCGGGCGCATCCGCGACCGTGCGAGCGACGGCCACGGACGAGCCGATCGCGATCGTGGGTATGGGCTGCCGTTACCCCGGCGAGGTCACCACCCCGGAGGAACTGTGGGAACTGGTCGCCCAGGGCCGGGACGCGATCGGCGGATTCC
>NZ_BAAAMR010000201.1:0-9308 GCF_039529375.1 Actinomadura napierensis | reverse complement strand
GCCCGCACGTCCGCGGCGCCCGCCGGGTCGGCGGAGGCCGCCGCGCCGAGGACGACGGTGTCCTGCGGGCACGGCGGGCCCCCGTTCCCGTGCCGGCCGGGCGGCACCGCGCCGAGCCGCCCGGCCACCGCGTCGGCGAGCAGCGCCTCCGGGCCCAGGGGACGCGCCGTCACCGCACCGGGCAGGAGCCGCCCGGCGCGCTCGGGGATGTCGATCAGTGCGTGGTAGCCGCGCCCCAGCAGCAGCGGCACGACGACCACCGGGCCGCCCGCGCCGAGGGCGGCGGCGGCCTCCTCCAGCGACGGCCACACCAGCTCGCCGTACGCCTCCGCCACATGCAGCCACGGGCGCCGCTCCCGGACCCGGTCCAGCAGCTCCCGCACGACGGCGGGACCCGCCGGGTCGCGGGTGCCGTGTGCGACGGCCAGCAGCGCGGGACGTCCGTCAGCCACCGGCGCCCGCCGCGAGCCGGTCGACCAGCCGGGGGTCGCACGCCAGCCGGTAGCCGCGCTTGACGACCGTCTCGACGATCCCGGGACGGCCGAGACCGCGCCGCAGCCGCGCCACCGCCATCTCCACCGCGTGCTCGTCGGCCTGCGGCCGCGCCTCCCGCGACCACGGCGAGCCGCTCACGACCAGCCGGCTCGGCAACACCCCGCACAGCTCCGCGCGCGACACCACATGCCCCGGCCTGCGTGCCAGCGCCCGCAGGATCGCCATCGGCGCGGGCGCGATCGGCCGCAACTGCCCGTCCAGCACCACGGCGTGCCCGCGCAGCTCCAGCGCCGACCCGCGCACCGACAGCAGCCGGGCGCGCCGCCGCGGCAGCTCCGACGCCAGCGCCCGGACCAGCGCGCCGAGCCTGGCCCGTTCCGGCTGGACGGTCGGCACGCCGCGCTCGACCAGCGGCCCGGCGGTGACCGGCCCCACGCACGCCGCGACCACCTGGGTGCGCAGCGCCTCCAGCAGCGCCTCCTCCAGATCGTCCTCGGCCGCCACCGCGAGGGTCGCGGTGACCGCGGGCGCGCTGGTGAAGGTGATCGCGTCGACGGTGCCGGCGACGGCCTGCCCGACGAGCCGCCGCAGCGGCGTCCCGTCCTCGGCGCGCGCCCACCGGTACACGGGGATCTCGATCACCTCGGCGCCGGCCGCGCGCAGCGCGGCGGTCAGCTCCGGCTGCCGCTCCCCGTAGAGCTGGACCGCCACCCGGGCGCCCGCCAGGTCCTTCTCCAGCAGGTGCGCGATCACCTCGGCGCAGCCCTCCGAGTCCGGGGACCAGCGCTCCTGCAGCCCGGCCGAGCGGATCGCGCCGCGCGCCTTCGGGCCGCGCGCCACGATGTCGGCGCCGCCGAGGGCGCCGATGAGGGCGTCGCGCAGCCCCCATCCGTCGGCCGTCTCCAGCCACGCCCGGAACCCGATCCCGGTCGTGACGACGGCGTGGTCGAGCGGCCGCTCCAGGCACGCCCGCGTCGCCTCCAGCAGCTCGGCGTCGTCGGCCAGCGGGACGAGGCGGATCGCGGGGGCCGGCACCACCCGCGCGCCGCGCCGCTCCAGCAGCGTCGCGAGCTCCTCGTGGCGGCGGGCCGCGGTCACTCCGACGGCGAACCCGGCCAGCGGCTCACTGTCGGTGCTCATCGGTGAGCGCCACCTCCACGCGGTCGCCGCCGGCCGCGCGGCGGACCGGGAAGGTCGGCACCGCCACCCGCGAATCGTCCAGGCAGACCCCGGTGCGCAGGTCGAACACCTGCTTGTACATGGGCGAGGCGACCGTCGGAGTGCCGTCGCGGGTGCCGAGGATGCCCCGCGACAGCACGTACGCGCCGCTGAACGGGTCCAGGTTCGACAGCGCGTACAGGGTCCCGTCGAACGCGCGGAACACCGCGACCTGCGTGCCGTCCAGCATCGCGCAGGCGCCGCGCTCGGGAATCAGGTCGGTGTAGGAGCAGATGTCGAACCAGCGGGGCGCGGCTTCGGCGGGACGCCTCGTGATCGTCGCTTCGGATGTGATGCTCATCGGACGGCAACCTCCAGGCGAGTCGCGTGCGGGGACTTTCCGGCCGAGAGCAGGGCGGTTAACGCCCTCGACCCGGCGCCTTGACGTTGTAAGGTTCGTGCGGTGGCCGGTGCCGCCGGTCCGTCCCCGATGTTCATGGAACCGAGTCTGCGAAGGGGCCGTTTCACGGTTGGGTCTCCTTTGTCACCGGCGTGTTAAAAGGCGCTCACGCCGAAATCCGGACGGCGCACACCTTGAACTCCGGCATTCGCGAGACCGGATCGAGGGCGGTACCGGTCAGCAGGTTCGCGCGCCCCTCCCCCGCCCAGTGGAACGGCATGAACACCGTGTCGCGGCGGATCGCGTCCGTCACGCGCGCCGCCGCCGTGGCCGCGCCCCGCCGGCTCTCCACCTTCACGTCCTGGCCGTCCTCGACGCCGAGCCGCTCGGCGAGGTCGGGATGCAGCTCCACGAACGGGCCCGGCGCCGCGTCCGCGAGCGCCCGGACCCGGCGGGTCTGCGCGCCCGACTGGTACTGCGCCAGGACCCGCCCGGTCGTCAGGTACAGCGGGTAGTCGGCGTCGACGTCCTCGGCCGGGCCGTGATGCTCGACCGCCACGAACCGGGCCCGCCCGTCCGGTGTGGGGAAACGGTCGAGATAGGGGCGCGGCGTGCCGGGATGGTCCTCCGCCGGGCAGGGCCAGAACACCCCGCCCTCGGCCTCGATCCGCTCGTAGCTGATGCCGGAGTAGTCGGCGATGCCACCGGCGCTCGCGCGGCGCAGCTCGCCGAACACCCGCTCGGAGTCGGTGCTCCACTCCCCCGGCGCGCCGAGCCGCCCGGCCAGCGCCGCGATGATCTCCAGGTCGGTGCGGACGCCGTCCGGCGGGCTGACCGCGCGGCGCCGCCGCAGCACCCGGCCCTCCAGGTTCGTCATCGTGCCGGACTCCTCGGCCCACTGCGCCGTGGGCAGCACCACGTCGGCGAGCCGCGCGCTCTCCGAGGGCACGAAGTCCGCCACCACCAGCAGGTCGAGGGCGCCCAGCCGCTCCTCGACCGACGACGCGCGCGGCGCCGACACCACGGGGTTCGACCCGAACAGCAGCATCGCCTTCGGGCCGTCCGCGGTGCCGAGCGCCGACAGCAACTCGTACGCCGACCGGCCCGGCCCCGGCAGCGCGTCCGGGTCCACGCCCCACACGGACGCCACGTGCGCGCGGGCCGCCGGGTCGTCGATCTTCCGGTAGCCGGGCAGCTGGTCGGCCTTCTGGCCGTGCTCGCGCCCGCCCTGCCCGTTGCCCTGCCCGGTCAGGCAGCCGTACCCGGAGCCGGGACGGCCCTGCAGCCCGAGCGCCAGCGCCAGGTTGATGAAGCCGCTCACCATGTCGGTGCCGCGCGCGTGCTGCTCGGAGCCGCGCGCGGTCAGCACGTGCGCCCGGCCGGCGCCGGCCAGCAGCCGGACCGCCTCGCGCATGCTCGGCACCGGGACGCCGGTGATGCGCTCCACCCGGTCCGGCCAGTACGCGTTCACGACCGTCCGGACGGCCTCGAACCCGGTCGTCCGCGCCGCGATGTAGTCCTCGTCGACGAGGCCCTCGGCGATCGCCAGGTGCAGCAGCCCGTTGGCGAGGGCGATGTCGGTTCCCACCGCCGGCTGCAGGTGCAGGTCCGCCTGGCGAGCCGTCGCGGTGCGGCGCGGGTCGACCACGATGAGCGCGCCGCCGCCCTCCCGCATCTCGGTCAGGTGCCGCATGAACGGCGGCATCGTCTCGGCGGGGTTCCCGCCCGCCAGCAGGACGGCGCCGGACGCCGCCAGGTCGGTGACCGGGCCGGGCAGCCCGCGGTCCATCCCGAACGCCCGGCCGGACGCCGCGGCGGCCGACGACATGCAGAACCGCCCGTTGTAGTCGATCTGCGACGTCCGCAGCGCGACCCGGGCGAACTTGCCCAGCTGGTACGCCTTCTCGTTGGTCAGCCCGCCGCCGCCGAACACCGCGACGGCGTCCGGCCCGTGCTCGGCGGCCAGCCGCCCGATCTCGGCGGCGACGCGGCCGAGCGCCTCGTCCCAGGTGCACGGTTCCAGCGGCGCGTCGCGGGAGCGGCGCATCAGCGGCGTGGTCAGGCGGTCCGGGACGGTGAGCAGCTCGGCGGCGGTCCAGCCCTTCTGGCACAGCCCGCCCCGGTTCGCGGGCACGTCGTCGCGCGGCGTCACCCGCACCGGGGCGCCGGCGGAATCCGGTGCCCCGTCGAGGTTCATCCCGCATTGCAGGGCGCAGTACGGACAATGCGTAGGAGTCCCGGTCATGCCTGAAGAGTCCGGCGGCACCGTTTCGCGCCCGGGTCCCACGTGTGACCCGGGCGTTAAATGCGGTTCACGCCGCGCATCCGTCAAGGTCAGGCGCGCGCCGCAGGCACCCCGGGCCGGGGTTGACGATCGCGTGTCAAGCGTTGTCGGCGATTGTCAGGGTCCATTCGTCACCGACCGGCCGAATACCGAACCGGATTCACTGGCGGCCCGGCGATCTCGCGGAGAATGCGGTTCCGGCCCCGCCGCCCTACGGATCACCCGACGGTCATCCGGCCTAATCTCGGTACATGCCCGACCTTGCTTACTACGCCTCGCTGCCGCGCTCGCGCGGCGCCGCGGCGGCCCTGCTCCTCGACGACCTCGGGCGGGTCCTGCTGGTCAAGCCCACCTACAGCGAAGGCTGGTTCCTCCCGGGCGGGGTCATCGAGACCGACGAGTCCCCGCTCGCGGCGTGCGTCCGCGAATGCCGGGAGGAGCTCGGGTTCGTCCCCCGCCTGGACGGCCTGGTCTGCGTCGACTGGGGCTCCCCGCGCGACGACGGCGTCGACTCGGTCAACGTGTTCGTCTTCGGCGGCGCCATCACCGACGCCGAGCTCGAGGCGATCCGGCTGCCGCCCGACGAGCTGTCCGACCACGTCCTGGTCGCGCCGGAGAAGATCCCCGAGCTGTCGCCCGCGCACGTGTCGCGCCGGATGGAGCCCAGCCTGCGCGCCCTCGCCGACGGCCGCCCCGTCTACCTGGAGGACGGCCGGGAGCCCGCGTTCGGCACCGCCCGCTGACCGCACCGCCCGCCGACCGCACCGATCACCGGTCTCACACCTCGCGCGCACACGCTGTGCAGTGGAGTTATCACCGCCGCATTGCGGGCCACACAAGCGCGAAACCCCCCGCTCCTAGCGTCGTGCCGCGTCAGCGACCCCAAGGAGACACCCGATGACCGTCACGACCGAAGCGACGCCGAGCACGCGCCGCCCCTCGCTGAAAGGCCGCTGGATCGAGGACTGGCGGCCCGAGGATCCGGAGTTCTGGGCCGCGTCCGGGGCCCGCACCGCCCGCCGCAACCTCGCGTTCTCGATCTTCTCCGAGCACATCGGGTTCTCGGTCTGGACGCTGTGGTCGGTGCTCGTGCTGTTCCTCGGCCCGGCCTACGGCATCGACCCGGCCGGCAAGTTCATGCTCACCACCGTCCCGGCGGCCATCGGATCCACCCTGCGGATCCCCTACACCTTCGCCGTCGCCAGGCTCGGCGGCCGCAACTGGACCATCATCAGCGCCTCGCTGCTGCTGGTCCCCGCGGTGCTGGCCGCGTTCCTCGTCAAGCCCGGCGTCTCGTACTCCACCCTGCTGATCCTGGCGGCGGTCGCAGGCGTCGGCGGCGGCAACTTCGCCTCCTCGATGGCCAACATCAACGCCTTCTACCCGCAGCGCCTCAAGGGCTGGGCCCTCGGCATCAACGCCGGCGGCGGCAACGTCGGCGTCGCCGTCGTCCAGCTCGTCGGCCTGGCGGTGCTCGCCACCGCAGGCAAGGGCCACCCCGGCATCGTCGCCGGCATCTACATCCCCTTCATCGTGCTCGCCGCGCTCGGCGCGGCCCTGTACATGGACAACCTGTCCCAGGTCCGCAACGAGAAGCGGGCGATGCGCGACGTCTGCAAGGACGGCCACACCTGGATCATGTCGCTGCTCTACATCGGCACGTTCGGGTCGTTCATCGGCTTCGGGTTCGCCTTCGGGCAGGTCCTGCAGGTCCAGTTCAAGGCCGACTTCGACACCCCGATCAAGGCCGCGTACCTGACCTTCCTCGGGCCGCTGCTCGGCTCGCTGATCCGGCCCGTCGGCGGCTGGCTCGCCGACCGGACGGGCGGGGCGAAGGTCACGTTCTGGAACTTCGTCGCCATGGCGGTGTCGGCGGGGCTCGTCCTCACCGCCTCGCGGGAGAAGTCGCTCGCGCTGTTCGTCACCGGGTTCATCCTGCTGTTCGTGTTCAGCGGCGTCGGCAACGGCTCCACCTACAAGATGATCCCGGCGATCTTCCGGGCGAAGGCGCAGCTCGGCGTCGCCAACGGCGGCGACCCGGTGGCCGCCGAGCACGAGGCCCGCCGGCTCGCCGGCGCGCTCATCGGCGTCGCCGGCGCGATCGGCGCGTTCGGCGGCGTGCTGGTCAACGTCGCCTTCCGGCAGTCGTTCCTGGACTCCGGCACCGGAGACGGCGCGTACATCGCGTTCATCGCCTACTACGCCGTCTGCTGCCTGCTCACCTGGGCTGTCTACCTGCGGACCC
This sequence comes from Actinomadura napierensis, assembly GCF_039529375.1. Lineage (NCBI taxonomy): Bacteria > Bacillati > Actinomycetota > Actinomycetes > Streptosporangiales > Thermomonosporaceae > Actinomadura > Actinomadura napierensis. The sequence continues at coordinate 2,726 of NZ_BAAAMR010000201.1, read as the reverse complement.
ACCCGAGGAAGCCGGCGGGCGTCTGACGCCCTGCCGCGCGTTGCGCTGCCGCCCGCCCCGCGACCGGCCGGGCCCCTCCGCGGGGTCCGGCCAGTTCGGCGTACGGCCCGAGGACCGCAGCACCGACTCCCACGCGTCCCCCGAGGCCAGCGGCAGGTGCGGGACCCCCCAGTGCCACGCCGACACCAGCACCTCGGGGTCGCGCGGCCGGTAGTCGGTGCCGATCGCCCGCGCCATGTCCCAGGCGTGCAGGTGCCACTCCACGCAGGCCGCGCCCGCGTGGTCGCCGACGGTGTACTTGGTGCCCCGGTAGATCAGATGGGTGCGGTCCCACATGTCGGGCATCAGGTCGGCGTAGGCCCCGGCCGAGACGGAGAACGCCGTGATCCGCTCCGGGCCCGGCTCCGGCGGCAGCACCGCCAGCTCCGCCGCGTTCTGCCGCGCCTGCTGGCGGATCAGCACCGCCGACGCCGCGTCCTGCGCGAACAGCTTGGCCAGCCGGCTGTCCGGCGCGTCCTGCAGGTACTCCAGGAAGTTCTCCGCCACGCACCGCAGGTGCCCGGCCAGGTCGATCAGCTGCCAGTCGGCGCACGGCGTCGGCACGTCCCAGTCCTCGACCGCCGACGCCAGCTCACGGATCGCCTGTGTCCCGTCCTGGTAGGACTCGAGTACGCGGCACCGGTCCGGCGGCGTGCGCTCCACGTGACTTCCCCCCGCGTCCAGGGCACCAGCGCCCTCTCCGCCGGAGCGCGTCCCGCGCCCGCCGCGCACTCGCGGCGGGCGGCGCGAACCGCCCCGGCGTTCCCCGAGAGGGCAGACTCTCAAAGTTCGGTGGCCGGTGCCACTCGGTGGTGCTGTGTCGTCCCACGTCGTCACACGTGGTCCCAGGCCGCCGCCGCGGCCCGCCGGCCGGCGGCACCGCCCGCTCAGACGGCCGCGGCGGGGCGGGTCCGGAAGCTCAGCCGGTGCGCCTCGCGCGCGGTGCGCAGCCGGTCGACCTCGTCGGTCCACGGCCGCACGGACGGGCGCGCCTTGGCCTTGCGGCGGGCGATCTCCGCGGCGCGGCGCGCCGCGGCGTCCTGCGCGTCGGACACGTAGACCTTCGGGCCCATGGCGACCCGCTCGGCCGCCTCGGCCGCGGCGAGCGCCTCGGTCAGGGCCTTGTCGAAGGCGATGGTCAGCTCGTGCAGCCCCGTCCCGTGCGCGTCGGCGCCCTGAGCGCCGCGCAGCGCGCGCTCGGCCTCGCCGGCGGCCGCCAGGCGCGCGTCGTAGTCCGCGGCCAGCCGCTCGTCGGCCTCGTACTGCTCCGCGACGTCCTTGCCCACCCTGCGGATCAGCGGCATGGCGATACTCCTCAAGCTCACGATCTTCATCGTCACGATGGAGGCCAGGGTACGCGCGCCGGTCGCCGGGTGTGACGCCGGACACCGAAGTCGGCGCCTTTACGCAGTAAGGTAGCATCGGGCCGCGCCGCGCCGCCCAGGTCACCGCGGCTTCCCCGATCATGTCGGCGGACCCCCGTACGCTTGCCCCCATGGTCAGGCAGCCCAGCATCAACGCCCAGAACCGCGCGCCGCTGTCCATCGAGCGCATCACCGAGGCGGCCCTGCAGATCGTCGACGGCCAGGGACTCGGCCGCCTCACCATGCGCCGTCTCGGCGACGCCCTGGAGGTCGAGGCGATGGCGATCTACCACCACCTCCCCCGCGGCAAGGAGCAGCTGCTGGACGGCCTCGTCGCGCACGTCGCGTCCGGCCCCGCCGACACCGGCGCCGCCGCCGGATCCTGGCGGGACGTCCTGCGCTCCTGGGCCGGCGACTACCGCGCCCGGCTCCTGGCGCACGCGGGCGTGCTCCCGCTCGTCGTCACCCGGCGCAACCCCGCCGCGCTCGCCGCGACCGTCGCGTCCCTGCGCGAGGTGCTGCGGCGGGGCGGCGTGCGCGAGGAGTCCGCCGCCGTCGCCGCGCACACACTGCTCGGCTACGTGATCGGGCACGCCGCCCTGGAGGTCCGCGGCACGGAGGAGGACGGCGCCGACCGCGCGGTCGACTGGGACGCCCGGTTCACCGCCGGCCTCGACCTGATCCTCTCCGGCGCCGGATAAGGGCGCCCGGGTCAGTCCTCGACGACCAGCACCTCGAGGTGCCGGGGGCCGTGCATGCCCTCCGCCCGCACCATCTCGACGCCGTACGTCGCGGACGGCCCGCTGATCCAGGTGAGCGGGCGGGCCGGGTCGAGCCGCTCCACCGCCTCCGGGACCGTTCCCACGATCTGCTCGGCCTGCACGACGCACAGGTGGTAGGCCGGGAGGAGGGTGAGGGCGCGCCTGCCCTGCGCCCGGCCGCCGTCGAGGACCACGGTCCCGGTCTGGGCGATCGCGACGGCGCAGCCGGTCACGACGCCGTCCGCGGCGGCGAGGCCGTCGAGGTCGATCGCGGGCCGGTCGGCCATCGCCCGCACCCCGTCCAGCTCCGCCAGCCACCCGAACGGCAGGTCCGCCGGGACGACGATCTGCTTGGCCTCCCGGCCCCACAGCGCGGCGGCGACCGCGGTGGCCAGTTCGTCGGCGCCGACGTGCCGCACCGCCGCCCGGTTGTCGGCGACCCGCTCGCTGAACAGCGCCGGCACCTCCGCCGCGCTCTCCCAGGCCGGACCGCCGGCCTCCGCGGCGGCCAGCCGGCGCGCGTACCGGCGCGGCACCGGCGGGCGCGGGCCGCGCTCGCCGC
>NZ_BAAAMR010000200.1:0-9321 GCF_039529375.1 Actinomadura napierensis | reverse complement strand
CGCCACCGTCCCGGCCGCGGCGGCGAGGCCCGCGCAGACGGCGGCGGTGACGGCGAGGCCGCCCGCGAGGACGCCGGCGGGCCGCCACGGCGGCCGGCTCCGCGCGAAGAACGCGCGGGCGGCGAGCCCCACCGTCGACTGCCCCCACAGCCCGAGCGCGTAGACGCGCAGGGTGGCGGCGGTGTCGCGGGTGTCGGCGGCGGTGAACTCGCCGTGCTGGAACAGCACCCGGATGACGGCGGGCGCGAACGCGATGAGGAACGCGGCGGCGCACAGCACCAGGCCGCCGGCGACGACGAGGTCCTGCTGGACGCGGCGGGCGACGCCGCCGGTGTCGCCGTCCGCCGAGGCGCGCGCGAGGCGCGGGAACGTCACCGTGACGATCAGCAGCGACAGCACCATCGGGACCTGCGCGACCTTCTGCGCGTAGTTGAGGTGCGAGATCGACCCGGCGGCGAGGCCGGAGCCGATGAACCGCTCGACGAACACCTGCGCCTGGCGGGTGACGGTGTAGACGACGACCGGCGCGACGGCGGCGAGGCCGAGCCGCAGGCTTGCGCGGTCCAGCTGCGGCGCGGCGTCCTCGCGCAGGCAGCGGACGAACGCGGGCAGCTGCACGGCGACCATGAGGACGCTGCCGCACGCGACGCCGATCGCCGCGCTCATGATGCCGACGAGCCCGGCGAACCCGGCGATCAGCGCGAGGATCCCGACGTTGTACGCGAGGTAGATCGCGGCGGGCGGCCCGAACCGGTGGTGGGCGCGCAGCGTCGCGCTCATGAACCCGGCGACGCCGAACGTGACGACGGTGAGCGCGGTCAGCCGGACGCAGCGCACCGCCGGCCCCGGCTGGGCCAGCCCCGGCGCGAGGACCTCGACGACGGCCGGGGCCGCGAACCCGAGCACCAGCGTGATGACGGTGAGGGCGGCGACCATCCGGGGCAGCGTCGCCGTGGTGAAGGGGCGCAGGCCGCCGCCGCGGGCGAGCAGCCGGGTGACGACCGGGACCATCAGCAGCGCCATCGCGTCCTCGATGAGCAGCGGTGACACGGTCTCGGGGATCGTCCAGGCGACGAGGAACGCGTCGGTGGCGCCGCTCGCGCCGAACCGGTGCGCCATCACCAGGTCGCGCACGAACCCGAGCCCGGTGCCGGCGGCGATCAGGACGCCCGACAGCGCGGCGGCCCGTCCGACCGAGCCGCCCCGCCGCACGTCCCGCGCCGTCATCCGCCGGCCCCGCCCGGCCGGCCGGTGGCGGTGCCGCGGCCGAGGCCGAAGGCGCGGCGGGCGGCGGCGCCGAGCAGCACGCCGGTGAGCACGCACGTCGGCCCGCCCATGTCCGCGTACAGGAAGTTGACCAGCAGGAACGTCATGAACGCGGCGCCGGTGAGCCAGAACGGGTCGCGCAGGTCGCGGCGCGTCCACAGGCCCCACAGGATCGCGGCGGGCAGCGCGGCGAACCCGGCGAAGCCCAGCACGCCCTGCTCGGACAGGACCAGCAGGTACTCCTCGTGCGGCGACAGCAGCGGCTGCCGCCGGTACCCGTTGACCGGGTCGTCGGTCTCGCTGCCGGACGACAGCTCGATGCCCGCGTAGGCGTCCCGGTAGGCGGGGAAGTTCTTCACGCCGACGCCGGTGACCGGGTGGTCGGTCCAGATCCGGCCGGCGGCGGCCCACAGGTTGTAGCGGTCGCTGACCGACTGGTCCGGGTCGTTCACCGAACTGGCGATAGACACAGACCGCTGGACGACCTCCCCGCCGCCGAGCAGCCCGAGCGCGAACAGCCCGAGCGCGGCGCAGCACACCGCCGCCTTCACCGCGAGCCACCGGTCGAAGACCAGCAGCATCAGCGCGACGGCGGCGCCGAGCGCGATCCAGCTGCCCCGGCTGAGCGCGAGCAGCAGCGCGAGCGCCAGCACGCCGAGCCCGGCGAGCGCCGCCGGCACCGCCGCGGCCCCGTACCGGGGCGCGACCAGCGCGAACGCCGTCAGCACGAGGAACGCGAACCCGACGACGATGGACATCGCCATGACGTCGGCGGCGCCGAAGGTGCCGACCGCCCGGACGTTCTCGCCGCCGATCGACGCGCCCGTCCCGGTGAGCGACTGCCAGATCCCGTACAGCGCCTCCCCGAGCCCGAGGCCGAGCACCGAGCCGAACACGATCCCGAGGTCGCGGCGGTCCCGGACGAGCAGCACGACCGCGAGCGGCACCAGCACGAAGATCTGCACGTCCCGCACGAACCCGGACATGCTGGACGCGATGTCGGTGGACGCGACCGTCGTCACACCGAACGCCACCGCCGCCGGCGCGAACGCCCAGCACACCCGGCGCGGCACCGCGATCCGCCGCGTCGCCACCAGCAGCGCGGCCGCCGCGACCAGCACGGCGCTCGCGACGTCGCCCGCGGTGACCTGCACCCCGGTGCCGTCCCCGCCGTCGCCGCCGGGCGGGACGCCGACGCACGCCACGGTCGCCGCGACCAGCCAGCTCGGCCGGCCGCGCAGGTCGGCGAGGACGCGCCGGGACACCCGCGCCGTCCGGCCCGGGTAGGGGGCGGCCGCCGTCGTGCGGTGCCGGGGCAGCGTCGTCATGCGTGCCGCTTGTGGGGGGCGACCCCCCACACCCCCCGGCAAAGGCAGCCGCATGCCCTCGCTCCGCTCGGTCATGCGTGCCGCTTGTGGGGGGCGACCCCCCACACCCCCCGGGAAAGGCAGCCGCATGCCCTCGCTCCGCTCGGTCATGCGGCGTCCCGGCAGAGCATCGCCCGCACGGTCAGCAGCAGGATGCGCAGGTCGGACCCGATGGTCCAGTGGTCGATGTAGTGGTTGTCGAGGCGGGCGCGCAGCTCGATCGAGGTGTCGCCGCGGAACCCGTGCACCTGCGCCCAGCCCGTCATCCCGACGGGGACGCGGTGCCGCAGCATGTAGCCGGGGCACGACCGGGAGAACTGCTCCACGAAGTGCGGGCGCTCGGGACGCGGCCCGACCAGGCTCATGTCGCCGCGGACGACGTTCCACAGCTGCGGCAGCTCGTCCAGCGACGTCCGGCGCAGGAACCGGCCGACCGGGCCCATCCGGTGGTCGCCCTCGACCGTCCAGCGGGTGTCGGACTCCTGCTCGTCCGCGGGCTTGAGGGTGCGGAACTTCAGCAGCACGAACTCCTCGCCGCCGCGCCCGATCCGCCGCTGCCGGAACAGCACGCCGGGGCCGCCCTCCAGCCGGACCGCGGCGGCGCACAGGGCCAGCACCGGCGCCGCCAGCAGTAGCGCGCACACCGCGCCGGTCAGGTCGAGCGCGCGCTTGGCGAGCCGCGCCGCCGCGCCGCGCAGCCGCCAGTCGACCCGCGCGCACGGCAGCCCGGCCAGGTACTCGCGCCGGGCGGGCGCGACCGGCACCACGTCCGACGGCGGCTGGACGAGCAGCGTCTCGCACGGCAGCCCGAACACCAGCCGCAGCACCGCGTCGAGCCGGCCGGGATGCACGTCCTCGGCGACGATCACCACGGTGTCGGCGCCGTGCTCCTCGACGAGCGCGGGCAGGTCGGCGGCGTCGCCGACGACGGGCTGTCCCGGCGCCGCGTCCGTCCCGCCGGCCGCGACCAGCCCGACCGGGGCGAGGCCGAGGTCGCCGCGCCCGAGCAGGATGTCGACGACGTGCTCGCTCATCGCGCCCGTCCCGACGACGAGGGCGGTGCGGGCGCGCGACCGGCGGCAGCGGTAGGTGCGCACGGCGGCGTTCCCGAACGCCCGCGCGGCCAGCGAGAGCAGGCCGGCGACCGAGGCGATCAGCAGCCACGCGGCCGTCCCGGCGCTCGACGGCGCCGCACCGGGCGTCAGGATGGGCAGCAGCGCGGCGGCCAGCGCGCCGACGACCAGCGTCCGCACCAGCACCGGGCGCGCGTCCGCCAGCAGCGACGGGCTGCGCCGGATCCGGTACAGCCCGCCCGAGGCGTTCAGCGCGATGACGGCGGCGGACGCGGCGGCGGGCAGCGCCCCGTCAGGGCCCGCGCCGCGCGCGACCGACACGGCGGCGGCCATCGCCCAGCCGTCGGCGACGGCGAGGCAGGCCGGGTAGAGCACGGCGATCAGCGCCGGGGTCCGGGGGCGGCGGCGCGGCAGCGGCGGGGACGGCGGATCCGCGAGGGGCGCCCCGGAGCCGACGGGGGCGCTCGAGTCGATGGAGGCGCTCAGCCCCTGGGCTCTCATCTCCCGCGTCCCTTCGCTGACAGGAACTCACCGGCAGGTGGCGGCGCCGGCTCCGCCGTGCCATGGCGCCGCGCGCATTCCCCGCCGCCGAACACGGGGTCCGCGAGCGGCCACGGCCCAGCATCGCAGCGGGAACCGGCGCCGATCGGCGCTTTTAACGAAGGCCACCGCAGTCTTGAATAGAAGATCGACACTGTCCGGGTGCTACCCACGTGACCTGCGGCGACGACCCCATCGCCGGCCATCGCTTTCGCCAAGAAACACCAAGGGCCGCGGTCCCGAGGCGGCCTTTGCATTTTCCTATCCCGGGACGCCGACGACGCCTTTCCTTTTCGCCCGACCCCGCGCCGATTGCGAGCAATGACATGCGTTCCGCCGCCCCGGCCGGCACCTCTGCCGCAGCCGCCGGCCGGTGCGGGCCGTCCCGCCGCGGTGAACGCTTGGGGCGCCTGCGGCGAAAGATGAAGAGAACCCCCTGCGCGACGCGAACCTTCCGGGCACGATGGACGTCACATGTGATCGGGCGTGGTGACCGGCCGTCCCCCCTGGTACGGGCCGGGCTCGAAGGGCCGTTCGTCAGCGATCGCGTTGCGGGGTCCGCGCTCCGCCGGGTTCGGGTGGGCTGGATGAGGGAGTACGGTGCGAGGGAAGTCGGTTGCGGTGGTCGCTCTGGTCCTGGGACTGGCGACGGCGTGCGGTGGCAGCGGCGGCGAGGGCGGGACGACCGCGGCGGGCGGTGAGGACGGCGCCCCCAAGGTGACGATCACCCCCGCGAACGGCGCCGGCAAGGCCCGCCCGGACGAGGGCGTGACGGTGGCGGCCGCAGGCGGCACGCTCGGCCAGATCTCGGTGCAGATGAAGAGCACCGCGTCCGGTAAGACGGTGCCCGTTACCGGCCAGCTGTCGGCGGACAAGCGGCAGTGGCACTCGACCTGGACGCTGCAGCCGGGCGTCAGCTACCAGGTGTCGGCCTCCGCCACCTCCCCCAAGGGCAAGGCCACCACGGCCACCAGCGCCTTCAAGACGAGCAAGGCGACGGCCGCCACGGTGATCAACAACGTGGTGCCGAGCGCGAACGAGACGGTCGGCACGGGCATGCCGGTCTTCATCCAGTTCAACAAGACGGTCCCGGTCAAGGCGCGCGCCGCGATCGAGAAGAGCATCGAGATCTCCTCGACGAAGCCGACCGAGGGCGCCTGGCGGTGGCTGGCGCCGGGCGAGTCGTTCAACGGCCTGCCGTCCCTGGTGTTCCGCCCGAAGCACCCGTGGGCGCCGCACCAGCGGGTCTCCGTCACCGTGCACTACGCCGGCCTGAAGATCGGCGACAACGTGTTCGGGAACAAGGACACCACCCGCTCGTTCAAGATCGGTGACTCGCACACCGTCCAGGTCAACGCCAAGACCGACCGCCTCGTGGTCAAGAAGAACGGCCGCACCGTCCGGTCCTGGGGCGTCAGCCTCGGCGCCGGCGGCGACGTCCAGTCCGACGGCGTCGACCACCTGCTCACCACCAGCGGCGTCCACCTGACCATGGACCACAGCCGCCTGGAGCGGATGCGCCCGCCGGGCAAGAAGAAGGGCGACCCGGGCTGGTACGACGAGAAGGTCCCGTTCGCGACCCGGATCTCCAACAGCGGCGAGTACATCCACCAGAACATGGACGACCCGACCTGCCTGGGCGACCGCAACTGCAGCCACGGCTGCGTCCGCTCCCCCGGCGCGGACGCCCAGTGGTTCTACGGCTGGTCCTACCGCGGCGACATCGTCACCATCACCGGCACGAAGCGGAAGCTGGATTGGTGGAACGGCTGGGGCTACTGGCAGATGCCGTTCGCCAAGTGGACGTCGGGCAGCGTCCTCGACAAGCCCATCACCACCGCCTCCCTCAAGGCCTGATCCCCTCCCTCACGGCGTTTACCGGGTGTTGGCCACGCCCATGCCCGTGCTTACGTTCCACCCGAACCGGGGCTACATAGCGTCGTCGTATGGGCAGTGTCATCACGCGGCAGCAGGTCATCGATGTCGCCACCCGCCTGTTCGGCGAACTCGGCTACGACGGAACCCCCATGCAGCTGATCGCGGACGCCCTGGGTACCGGGTCCACGGTGGTCGCCGAGGCGGCGGGCGACAAGCGCGCCATCTACCTGGAGGTCATGCGGCAGGCGTTCGAGGCCGAGCGGGACATGCTGGAGGCGGTCGTCGACCGGGCCGAACCCGGGCGGCGCGCCATCCACCAGATCGTCGACGGCTACCTGGACTTCCACCTGGCGCATCCGCAGAACCGCGCGCTGTGGGCGCACCGGTGGGTGGCCGACGCCGCCGACATCTCCGAGCTGGAGGACCACTACGCGCGGCCGCTGTTCCACCTGGCCATCCGCAAGATCCGCGACGTGGTCCCGCCGGACGTCAACCCGTTCTACCTGCTCGGCACCATGGTCTGGTGCGTGCACGGCTTCCTCGGCTCGGGCGTCTTCGAGCAGTCCCGGGGCATGCGCAGCGCCTTCGACCCGGAGATCATCGACTCGTTCCGCGAGCACATGCACGTCCTGATGGACCGGCTGATGAGCCCGCCGTGCCCGGACGCGGACACCGGTCCCCGCTGAGCGTCCCGGCTCAGACGAGCGGGAGGGCGGCGGGGGCGCCCTCGGGGACGGCCGGTGACCGCGGGGCGACGCGCTCGACGCGCTGGTAGGGGGCGCCGGGCTCGGGGCGCGGGTCCTTCTCGCCGCGGTTCGGCCAGAAGGCCATCGCCCGCTCGGCCTGCGCGGTGATGGTGAGGGACGGGTTGACGCCGAGGTTCGCGGTGACCGCCGAGCCGTCCACGATGTGCAGGCCGGGGTGGCCGTGGACGCGGTGGTAGGGGTCGACGACGCCGGTCTCGGGCGTCTCGCCGATGACGCAGCCGCCGATGAAGTGCGCGGTGGTCGGGATGTTGAACAGGTCGAACCAGGTCCCGCCGGGGGTGGCGTCCAGCTCGTCGGCCAGCATCCGGACGGCCCGGTGCGCGATCGGGATCCACGTCGGGTTCGGCTCGCCCTCGCCCAGCCCGGCTGACAGCCGGCGGCGGCCGAGCCGCCCGCGCTTCTCGCTGATCGTGATGGAGTTGTCGGCGGTCTGCATGACCAGCGCGATCACGGTCCGCTTCGCCCAGTCCTTCAGCGACAGGCCGCGCAGGATGACGGTGGGGTGCCGGGCGGCCTGCCCGAGGAACTTCAGCCAGCGGGGAGGGCCGCCGCCGTCGACGAGCAGCGTCCGGATGAAGCCCATCAGGTTGTTGCCGGCGCCGTAGCGGGTCGGCTCGATGTGGGTCTTGTCGTCGGGGTGGAAGGAGGAGGTGATGGCGAGGCCGGTGCTGTGGTCGACGTCCTTCTTGCGGTGCCACACCGTCATGCGCTCGACGCCGAGGAGCGCCTCGGAGTTGGTGCGGGTCAGCTCGCCGAGGCGGGGCGACAGGTGCGGCAGGCGGCCGGTGGCGCGCATCCGGTGCAGGAGCCGCTGCGTGCCGTAGGTTCCGGCGGCGAAGACGACGTGCTCGGCGGTCAGCGTGCGGCGCCGCTTGCGCAGCGGCGCGGTGTGCTCCGTCTCGATCGTGTAGCCGCCGCCGTCCAGCGGCGACACCGCCGTGACGGTGGTGTCGGGCAGCACCTTCACGCCGTTCTGCTCGGCCAGGTAGAGGTAGTTCTTCGTCAGCATGTTCTTCGCGCCGACGCGGCAGCCGATCATGCAGGAGCCGCACGCGGTGCATGTCGTCCTGCGGGGGCCGGCGCCGCCGAAGAACGGGTCGTCGTGGACCTCGCCCGGCCTGTCGCCGAAGTACACGCCGACGGGGGTCGGGTGGTAGGTGTCGCCCACGCCCATCCGGTCGGCGACGCGCTTCATCGCCTCGTCCGCCGGGGTGACGAGCGGGTTGACGGTGACGCCCAGCATCTTCTGCGCCTGCGCGTAGAACGGCTTCAGCTCGTCCTGCCAGTCGGTGATGTGGCCCCACTGCCGGTCCTTGAAGAACGGCTCCGGCGGCACGTACAGGGTGTTGGCGTACACCAGCGACCCGCCGCCGACGCCCGCGCCCGCGAGCACCAGCACCCCGGCCTTGCCGCCGACGAGGTGGATGCGCTGGATGCCGCGCATCCCGAGCCGCGGCGCCCACACGTACTTGCGCAGCCGCCAGGACGTCTTCGGCAGCGTGCGCTCGTCGAAGCGGCGGCCCGCCTCCAGGACGGCGACGCGGTAGCCCTTCTCGGCCAGCCGCAGCGCCGACACGCTGCCGCCGAACCCGGACCCGACGACGATCACGTCGAAGTCGTACGCGTCACCGGACATCGGACTACCACCTCACTGGACGGCCGAGCATGCGGTCCCCGACTATGGCGCCGCGCTCCGTCGCGCACCATGCACACCGTGCAACGATTCGGCGGCCCGATTGTCACAGGATTGACAAAAACGCGTGCGGTCGCGCGCCCCGGCGTCACATCGCTCGGTTCAACGGGCTGTGCCGCGACCGGCGAGCCGGGAGTGCAGGATCAGCTCCATCTCCAGGCAGCGGCGCGGGTCGCGCAGGTCGTCGCCGAAGAGGTCCTGCAGGTGGCGCAGCCGGTACCGGACGGTCTGCGGGTGGACGCGCAATCGGCGGCTCGCGTCGGCCGCGTTGAAGTTGTGCTCCAGCAGCGCCAGCAGCGTCTCCGCGAGCCGCTCCCGGCGGGCCGGCGGGACGGCGCTGAGCGGCGCCAGCCGGGTCGTGGCGGCGTCGTCGATCAGCTCCCCGGCCCGGGAGATCACGAGTGCGGGGACGTGCTCGGCGCTGCGGATCAGCCCGCCGTCCGGGATCACCCCGCGCGCCGCCAGCGCGAGGGTCTCGCGCGCCCACCGCAGCGAGTTCGCCGCGCGCGCGAGCGGCACCGCGGGCCCGATCGCGACCGACCAGTCGCGCAGCAGCGCGTCCGGCAGGCCGGGCCGGCCGGGGCCGTCCGGGTCGGGGACGAGCAGGCACGGCTCGGGCGCCGCGAAGTCGCACAGCAGGCCGCCGGCGACCGCGGCGGGGGTTCGGCCGGCGTCCTCGCGGCGCTGCCGCGCCACCGCGACCGCCACCGTCCGCGGCAGCGGCCAGCGGGCCTCGG
>NZ_BAAAMR010000199.1:0-9489 GCF_039529375.1 Actinomadura napierensis | reverse complement strand
GGGCCCGCTACGAAATGGCCCCCGGGCGGGGGGGGCGGGCGGCCCTCGCCGCGCTGGCCGCCGTGGCGGTGGCCGGCGGCGCGGCGGCCGTCGCGCTGAACACCGGCGGCGGCTCCGGCAAGGGCCGGGCGTCGGCGCTCCCGCCGAGCACCACGCAGGTCACGCGGCAGACGCTCAAGGACGAGCAGACCGAGGACGGCCAGCTCGGCTACGGCCCGGCCTACACCGCGACGAGCCGCCTCCCGGGCACGCTGACCAAGGTCCCCGAGAGCGGCGACGTCATCAAGCGGGGCCAGGAGCTGTACGAGGTGGACGGCGATCCGGTCGTCCTCATGTACGGCTCGAAGCCGGCGTACCGCCCGCTGCGCGTCGGCACCGAGGGGTCGGACGTCGAACGGCTCGAAAAGAACCTGAGCGCGCTCGGTTACAGCGGATTCACCGTCGACAAGGAGTACACGTCCGACACCGCCGAGGCCGTCGAGGAGTGGCAGGAGGACCTCGGCCTGGACGAGACCGGGACGGTGGAGCTGGGCCGGGTGGTGTTCGCGCCGGAGGCCGTCCGGATCGACAGCCTGCAGGCGAACGCCGGCGACCCGACCGGCTCCGGCCGCAAGGTCCTGACCTACACGGGCACCGACAAGGCCGTCACCGTGGAGCTGGAGACGACCGACCAGCGGATGGCCCGCAAGGGCGCCGAGGTCGAGGTCACGCTCCCCGACGAGACCACGGTCACCGGCAAGATCGACGAGGTCTCGACGGTGATCCAGCCGGCGGAGGGCCAGGAGGACCCGACGACCAAGGTCGAGGTGACGATCTGGCTGCGGTCGTCGAAGGCGCGCAAGGCCGCCGCGAAGTACGCGCTGGCCGCCGTCGACGTCACGTTCACCGCCGGCTCCCGCAAGGACGTGCTGACGGTGCCGGTCACCGCACTGGTCGCGCTCGCCGAGGGCGGCTTCGGCGTGGAGGCCGTGAAGGGCCCGACGTCGGCGTACGTCCCGGTCAAGACGGGGCTGTTCGCGGACGGGCGCGTCGAGGTGTCCGGCCAGGGCATCGCCGAGGGCACCGTCGTGGGGATGCCGAAATGATCGAGCTGCGCGGGGTGACCAAGGAGTATCCGGGCGGCGTGCGGGCGCTCGGCGGGGTGTCGCTGCACGTCGGGGCCGGTGAGCTGGTCGCGATCGTGGGGCCGTCGGGGTCGGGGAAGTCGACCATGCTGAACGTCCTCGGCACCCTGGACCGCCCGACGGCCGGGACCGTCCGCATCGACGGGCACGACGTCGGCCGGCTGTCGGACTCGGCGCTGTCGGCGCTGCGCGCGAGCCGGATCGGGTTCGTGTTCCAGCAGTTCCACCTCGCCTCGGGCACCCGCGCGCTGGACAACGTGGCCGACGGCCTCCTGTACTCGGGGCTGCGGCCGTCGGTGCGGCGGCGCCGCGCGGCGGACGCGCTGGAACGCGTCGGGCTCGCGCACCGGCTGCACCACGAGCCGCACGAGCTGTCGGGCGGCGAGCGTCAGCGCGTCGCGATCGCCCGCGCCGTCGCGGGGGAGCCCGCGTTGCTGCTGGCCGACGAGCCGACGGGCGCGCTGGACTCGGCGTCCGGCGACGGGGTGATGGCGCTGCTGCGCGGGCTGCACGCGTCCGGCACCACCGTGGTGATCATCACGCACGACCGGGAGATCGCGGACGGGCTGCCGCGCCGGGTCCGGATGCGCGACGGCCTGGTGGTCGAGGACTCGGCGCTCCCGATGCCGGCGGGGGCCGAGCCGGCGGAGGCGGCGCGATGACCGCCGGGACGCTGCGTCCGGCCCGGCTGGGGCCGGGCGACGTGGTGAAGGTCGGCGCGGTGGGACTGCGGACGCGGCCGATGCGGGCGTTCCTGTCCGCGCTCGGCATCGCGATCGGGATCGCCGCGATGGTCGCGGTCGTCGGCGTGTCGTCCTCGTCGCGCGCCGACCTCGACCGCACCCTCGCCTCGCTCGGCACGAACCTGCTCACGGTCACGCCCGGCAACACGCTGACCGGCGGGCAGGCCCAGCTGCCGCTGGAGGCCGAGCGGATGGTCGGGGGCATCGGGCCGGTCGGGCAGGTGTCGGCGATCGGGCTGCTGGACGGCGCGAAGGTCTACCGGAACGGGAAGGTCCCGAAGGCGCAGACCAGCGGGATCGCCGCCTACGCGGCCCGCACCGACCTGCGCGACGCGACGGGCGCGCGGCTGCGCAGCGGCGTCTGGCTGACCGCGGCGACGCAGGACTTCCCCGCGGTGGTGCTCGGCTCGTCCGCCGCGGACCGGCTCGGCATCGGGCACGCCGGCCCGGAGGTCCAGGTGCTGGTCGGCGGCAAGTGGTTCACCGTGGTCGGCATCCTGGAGCCGGCGCCGCTCGCCCCCGAGCTGGACTCGGCCGCGCTCGTCGGCTGGCCGGCGGCGCAGCAGCGGCTCGGCTTCGACGGCCACGCGACCACGATCTACACGCGGTCGCAGGACGCGAGCGTGGAGCAGGTCCGGGAGGTGCTCGGCGCGACGGCGAACCCGGAGGCGCCGAACGAGGTGCAGGTGTCGCGGCCGTCGGACGCGCTCGCGGCCAAGAAGGCGGCGGGGGAGGCGTTCACCGGGCTGCTGCTCGGCGTCGGCGCGGTCGCGCTGCTGGTCGGCGGGGTGGGGGTGGCCAACACCATGGTCATCTCGGTGCTGGAGCGGCGCGCGGAGATCGGGCTTCGGCGCTCGCTCGGCGCGACGCGCGGCCAGATCCGCACCCAGTTCCTCGCCGAGTCGCTGCTCCTGTCGGCGCTCGGCGGGCTCGGCGGCGCCGCGATCGGCGCGCTCGTTACTGGCGGCTACGCGGTGTCGCAGGGGTGGCCGGTGGTCATCCCGGCCTGGGCGGTGCTCGGCGGTGTCGCGGCGACCCTGGTCATCGGCGCGGTGGCGGGGCTGTACCCGGCGATCCGGGCGTCCCGCCTGTCGCCGACGGAGGCCCTGGCCGCCCACTGATCGCGATTGACATAGTGACCGCTATCTGAATATCGTCCGCTATATGGATAGTGACAGCGATGGGAAGCCGCGGCGGCTGACCCGTGCCGAGGCCAAGGCGCGCACCAGGCGCCGGCTGCTGGACGCGGCGGCGCACGTGTTCGCCCGCAAGGGCTACGCCGGGGCGTCGGTCGAGGAGATCGCCGAGGCGGCGGGATTCTCGATCGGCGCCCTGTACTCCAATTTCGGCGGCAAGGAGGAGCTGTTCCTGGAGCTGGTGGCCGGCGGCGCCCGGGCGCGGGTCGAGCGGGGCCGGGAGATCGTCGAGGCCGTGCAGGCCGGGACCGAGGAGCCCGAGTCGGCCCTCGGCCGGTTCTTCATGGAGGCCGCCGACAAGGACGACGACCTGCCCCTCCTCCAGGCCGAACTGTGGCTCTACGCCATGCGGAACCCGCAGCTGAGGGACGCGCTGGCCGCCGCGCAACGCGAGCCGCAGGCGGCCCTCGAAGCGCTCATGGAACCGGTCCTGGCGCGTGTCGGCGCCCCCGGCGCGGTCCCCGCCTCCACCGTCGCCACGGTCACGAGCGCGATGTTCCAGGGCCTCGTGCGGCAGCGCCGCCTCGACCCGTCCAGCGTCCCGGACGACCTGCTCCGCCAGGCGATGCGGTGGCTCTTCGCCGGCATCGCCGCCACGTCCAGCCCGTCGCCCGAGGAGGAGCCGTCGTGACCCGCCAGGACCTTCCCCTGCCCCGCCGCGCCGCCGCCCTGGCGGGCGCCCGATCCATCAAGCGGGTCTACCTGACGGCGGGCCTGATCATGGGCGCCGTCTGGGCCTGGAACGCCGGCGAGCCGGTGTGGGAGCACGCCCTGAAGTTCGGGCTGCTGCTCTTCGTCGGCGTGCCGCTGCTGCACCTGGTCCAGAAGCGCCGGACGGCGGGACGCCCGCAGGAGGGGCCGCGGCTGTCGCTCGCCCGCGCGGTCGCCGCCAAGGGCGTGCTGCTCGCCGCCGCGCTCCTCGCCTCGTACCTCCTGAGGTCGACGCCCCACGGCGACCTCTACGTCGCCGCCGGCCTGCTCGCCGCCATCGCCGGCATCGGCCCCCTCCTGCACCGCCACCTCGTCGTCGGCTGGCGCCCTCACCGCCTCCAGTGACGGCCCGTTAGCGGTTCGTGCCGCAGCGTTGACGGGCCCGCAACGGCGGCGAAAAGGCCCGGCGCTGTCCTTGGCGCATGAGCATCTACGACTCCATCGGGGGCGAGGCGGCGCTGACCGCCGTGGTCGACGACCTGTACGTCCGCATCCTGGCCGACGACGAGCTGAAGGGCTTCTTCGCCGGGACGAACCTCGGCCGGCTGAAAGGCCGCCAGGTCGAGTTCTTCGGGCAGGCGCTCGGCGGGCCGATGGTCTACGGGGGCGCCTCCATGAAGGACGTCCACGTCGGACGCGGCATCGAGCGCGCCCACTTCGACAAGGTGGCGGGCCACCTCGTGGCCGCGCTCGCCGCCGCGGGCGTCCCGGACGCCACCGTCGCCGAGATCGTCGCGGTGGTGGCGCCGCTCGCGGACGACATCGTGAGCGGCGCCGTTCCCGCGGGGTAGGCGGCTATCCCGCGAGCAGGTCCTGGAGTTCGCGGACGGCCTCGCGCAGCCGGGCGGCGAAGTCGTCCATCGCGCCCGCCACCGGCCGCGGAGTGCTCAGGTAGACGTTGAACCGGTCCGGGAGCAGGACGTAGGCGACGCCGATGCACTGCTCGCTCGTCGACCCGAACCCGAAGTACCTGATGTTCACCGACGGCGCCGAGCTGGTGCTCAGGTAGTCGTCGCGCATCCTCACCCAGCCGGGCGCCTCGTACAGGCCGAGGCGCTCGGTGAGGCCGAGCTCCGCGCCGCGCCGCTTCTGGATCAGCTGCAGCTCCCACAGGTGCTGCTCGGGCGCGTGCCCGGTCTGGCACTCCTTGGCGCGCCGGACGTGCGCCTCGGCGGCGGCGCGGAACGCGGCGCGGCGGGTGTCGTCGCCCGCCTCCGGGTCGTCCATCGCCTCGACGAACCGCAGCACCTCCGGGGTGACGACGCGCATCGCCTCGGTGCGGCCGTTCCGGTACTGCCGGGTCGCGATGGACTCGTAGGTCGCGCCGGTGATGCCCTTCGCCCGCCGGTGCGCGAGCTGGTAGGCCATCTGCACGAACGCGTCCGGGGAGGTCTTCAGCCGCTTGGCCCGCTCGGAGCCGAAGTCGCCGAACGACACGCAGGTCGTGGCGGTCGCGGCGGCGTAGGCGGCGAACGCGGCGGCGGCGTCCCGGACGTCGGCGCGCAGCGCGTCGTCCAGCGCGAACTCGATCGCCTCGATCGCCGGCAGGCCCTGTGACCGGGCGCCGGCCCGCTGCGCGTGCGCCTCCGCGGACGTGCCGAGCAGCGCGTCCACGAAGCCGAGGATCGTGGTGCCGTCGAGGCCGCAGTGCTCGACGTTGATCCCGGCCGTCCCGTCCGCGAAGACGACCAGCGAGACGGCCTTGTCGAACCAGCGGTTGCCGCTGTCGCCGTGCAGCAGGACGTCGCACGCCTCCAGGTCGCCCTCCGGCGCGAGGTCCTCCAGGCAGAGGCAGAACAGCGCGGTCTCGACGTCGTCCAGGGCGCGGGCGTTGGCGGGGTCGGCGGCGAGCAGCGCCTCCCGGCTCGCCGCCCACTCGGCGCGCGCCTTGGTGGTCAGGTGCCCGGGGGACGGCTCCGGCGCGGGCTCCGCCTTCATGATCGTGCCGAGCCCGGCGGCGAGCTCGTCCAGCGAGTGCGGCACGCCGTCCGGGCCGATCACGTCCATCCGGATGATGTTGCCGCGGTAGAGCACCGCGATGTGCTTCGCCTGCGACGGCCCCGGCCATTCGGGGGTGTAGGGGGCGCGGACGGTGTCCTGCTCGGCGCCGGGGATGCGCGTCGTGGAGAACAGGAACTTGTTCTGCTCCATCGACTGCGGGACGCCGCGCTGCAGGATCGGCGGGATCTCTTCGGCGTCGAGCCGGAGCTTGTAGTCCAGCGCCCCGGCGATCAGCCCGGCGGCGCGTTCGAGCTGCCGTTCCCCGGTGTCCTGGAACAGGAAGAAGAAATTCGCGTTCAACGCGATCCGGTCGCGCCGCCCGAGGTAGCGGTACGGCCAGAAGGTGTCCAGCCAGCTGCGGACGCCGGGCTGCGCGTCGTAGCGTTCGAGCGCGGCGTGCAGCTTGCGGCCCGGTCCGTCCGGGCGGGCGAACGCCTCCACCTCGGCGCGCGTCGCGGCCAGCTCGGCGTCGGTGAGCAGCGGCGCGCACCACTCCAGGAACCGCTTGCAGGTCTCGTCGAGCGTGGGGAGCGGCACGCGGGGCAGGGCGTCCTCGTTGCCGAAGGTGCGGGTCGAGGGTTCAGGGCTGGCGTTCAATGCGTTCCTCGTTCTCGATGCCTTGATTCACTGGGAGGCCGCCGCTGACGGGGCGGCCCGCGTGCTCACTCCCCGCGCGGGCGCGACAGGTACAGCCCCGCGTAGAGCCAGCCGCCGGTCTCGGCGCCGCTCGGGTCGACACCGGCGTCCGCCAGCCTGTCCAGGACCAGCGACTGCTCCTCGGCCGTCGCGAACCGCCGCTGCCGGAACAGCCCGTCGTGGCGGACGGTCGCGTACCCCGCCGCCGCGAGGGCGTCGGCGATCGGGTCGAAGGGGAACATGCGCAGGATGAAGTGCGCCATCCAGGGCCTGCGCCCGCCCGCCGCCTCGATGACGCGCCCGACGGTGCGCTCGGTGACGTATCCGAGGCAGCCGGTCGAGACGACCAGGTCGGCGCCGGCGAGTTGCGCGGCCTGCGCGGGCGTCGGGTCGCCGTCCTCCAGGTCGGCGTGCACGGCGCCGTCCAGGAAACCGGCGTCGAGCGCGTAGGAAAGGGCGTTTCCGGACGCGTCGAGGCCGATGAAACGGACGCCATTCGCACGTTCACCGGAATGGACCAACTCACGGTCGCGGGACAGGAGGGCGGCGCGGGAGAGCCGCCGGGCGTCGGGGCCGCCATAGCGATCGTACAGCTCGGCCATGGTGACGCCGTATTTCAGCAGGGCCGCGTTGATGCCGTAGGAGCAGCCGATGTCCACAACGGTCGGGACCGGCACCCGCCGCGCGTCCCGGTATTCGGCGATGAGCCGGGAGAAGTGCGGCTTGGCCAGCTCCGGGATGTTGTAGTCGAGTTCCCGCAGGGTGCTGAAGTAGGCGCGTGGGTCCGGCTCGGTGTAGATGTGGTCGAGCGAGATCTTTCCTGTGGTGTCGACGCGCACGTCGCGGTCCTTCCTGCAGAGCGCGGGCCTTCCCGGAGAGCGTTTCCTTTCTGGGCGGTCTCGGCTGGGGCGCGGTCTCGCGCGCCGGGTCAGTCCAGTAGCGCGTCGACGCGGACGGCGCGTCCCTCCGCCGCCAGGTGCTCGGGCAGCACCCGGCCGAAGAGCTGGCGGGTGCGCGCGACGCTGCCCACCACCCCGGGCCGCTCGCTGTAGGCGAGGATCGCGGTGTGCCGGGCGGTGCCGCCGCGCACCTCGCTCACCCGGTGCAGCGAGTAGCGCCCCCGGAACAGCTGCAGGTCGCCGGGGCGCAGGACGAGGCGCCGCACCAGGTGGCCGGCGCGTCCGGTGAGGACGGCGCGGACGTCGCCGAAGTTCTCCTCCTCGGCGGACCTGATGTTCGGGCAGTACTCGAAGACGCCGCCGTCCTCCGCCTGCTGCGTCAGCAGGCTCACGGTGAACTCGTTGGTGTCGAAATGCCAGGGGTGGCCCATGCCGGGCTTCACCACGTTGAGGCACAGGCCCGACAGCGGGTCGGCCAGTTCGTGCACCCGGGGCAGGCCGAAGCAGGCGGCGACGAACCGCTGGAAAAGTGGGTCCGAATAGAGCCGGTGGATGATGTGAGCGGCCGGGACGAGGTCGCGTGCGACGAACGCGTTCCCGCGCTCGACCGTGATACGGCCCGGATGGTCGCCGGGCAGCGGCGTGCCGACGTCGATGTTGTAGGCGTTGACCGTTTCGACGTCGTAATGGGCCCGCGGCGCGATCGCCGCGCATTCCGCGCGCAGCCGCTCCCGCAAAGAGCCGCGAATGAAGTCCGGCAGGACGCAGCACCCGGAATTCGCCAGCTCGTCCCGGACCCGGGAAACGACGGCGGTCCACGCCGCGCCGTCCGGTTCGCGGAGCGGATAGAGATCGGTGTCGACCGCTTCCGCGCCCGCCGCCGGGCCGCCGGCCCGAGCCTCCGCAGCGCCCATGAAGATCCCTTCCGCCTGGCGAACCCCACCCGGGTTTTAGCACATTCCCGGTGCACATTCATGGCCGTGCTTTTTCCGGGCGGTTTGTCGGAAATTGATAAGTCCGTTCGGTGACCTGTGGCTTCGAACGGTCCACCGCCCGCCCCCGCGCACTGTCCGGTGTGTCCTATATCACCCCCGCCCGGCGCCGGTTCCGAACCTTCGCCCCCGTGACGGCGTCAACGATGGTTGGCACACTGATCCGCACATGGCCGGGGAGGATGCATGGCGGACTGGCGGCTCGCGGGCTTCGTCGAGGACCGCGAGCTCGGGCGCGGCGCGCAGGGACGGGTCGTCCTGGCCCGGCACGCCGGGTCGGGCGCGCACGTCGCGATCAAGTACCTGACCGGCGGCGCCCCGGCGGCGTTCGCCGGGCTGCGCACCGAGGCGCAGATGCTCGGGCGGCTGACCAGCCCGTACGTCGCGCGGCTCTACCGCTTCGTGGAGAGCGCGCAGGGCGCCGCCATCGTGATGGAGGCGGTCAACGGCGCGTCGCTGAAGGCGGTGCTGGCCGAGCACGGACGGCTCGAACCTGAGGCCGCGCTGACCGTGCTGAAGGGCTCGCTGCTCGGGCTGGCCGCCGCGCACGCCGTCGGCGTCGTCCACCGCGACTACAAGCCCGCGAACGTCGTCGTCCGGCCGGACGGGCTGAGCAAGCTCGTCGACTTCGGCGTCGCCGTACTGGCCGGTGAGGGGTCGGCCGCCGGCACGCCCGCCTACATGGCACCGGAGCAGTGGCGCGGCGAGCCCGCCACTCCCGCGACCGACGTGTACGCCGCGACCTGCGTGTTCGTGGAGTGCGTCACCGGGCGGCGGCCGTTCTCGGCGGCGGACCGCGTCGCGCTGATGAACCGGCACCTGACCGCCGAGGCGGACGTGGCGGACGTCCCCGGGCCGCTGCGCCCGCTCGTGGGGAGGGGGCTGGCGAAGCAGGCCGCCGACCGTCCGCCGAGCGCCGCCGCGTTCGTCGACGAGCTCGAGTCGGCGGCGGTCGCCGCGTACGGGCCGGACTGGGAGCAGCGGGGCGTCCGGGCGCTCGCCGCCGCCGCGGTGGCGCTGGCGGCCCTGTTCCCGCTCGCCGCGCTCGCGGTCGCCCCGGGTGCCGCGGCCACCGGTGCCGGCGCCGCCGGGACGGCCGGGACGGCGGCCGCGGGCAAGGGCTTCCTCGCCACCGCCGCGGGCAAGGGCGCGCTGGCGGGGGGCGGGGGGCGCGCGGGGGCCGCCCC
>NZ_BAAAMR010000198.1:0-9521 GCF_039529375.1 Actinomadura napierensis | reverse complement strand
CCGTCCTCCCGCCCGTCGGGCAGGCCCGCTGCGCTCGCTGCACTCGCTCCGCGGGCCTGCCCGTGGCTTGGGCTGAGGTCCGGCCTTCCGTCCGTTCCTCAGCCGGGCCTTCCGTCCCTTGTTCAGCCGGGTCTTACTGGCCTGCGATACGGGTCAGGGGCGGGGGTGTGATCGTGCCCTGGGCGGTGAGGTAGGCGACGAAGCCGTCCAGGTCGATGGGGCCGAGGACCTGGTCCTTGCCCTGGGTGAACGTCGTGAAGCCGTCGCCGCCGCCGAGCAGGAAGTTGTTGGCGGCGACCTTGTAGGTGGCGGACGGGTCCACGGCGGTGCCGTCGACGGTGATGTTCGAGATGCGGTCGCCGACGGGCTTGGAGCGGTCGATGGTGAAGTGCAGGTTCGCCGACGGTTGCAGGATCTTCTCGCCGGCGGACGTCCACTGCTGCTCCAGCAGGGCGTCGAACTGCGCGCCGGTCAGCGACGTCACGCCGAGCACGTTGCTGAACGGCTGGACGGCGAACGCCTCGCCGTAGGTGACGACGCCGTCGCCTTCGGAGCCGCTCGCCTTGTAGGTGAGGTCGGTCCGGACGCCGCCGGGGTTCATCAGCGCGACCTGCGCGCCCTTGTCCTTCATCGCGGCGAGCTGGGAGTCGGCGATGACGTCGCCGAGCGCGGTCTCGCCGGCGGCGGACGGGGCGCGGGTGAGGTCCGCGGTGATCTTGCCGATGGGCTTGTCGGCGATGACGCTGACCCGGTCCTTCCAGGTCTGCACGAACTTCTGCGTCGCCGGGTCCGGCGTGATGTCGCGGGTGACGACGTGGTTGTCGGCCGTCATCGACGAGCGGACGATGTCGTCGGTCCGCTGGTCGACCTTGAAGTCGACCTGGGTGATGATCCGGCCGAACGAGGAGCCGGACGAGTAGAGCCGGGGCCGTCCGTCCGGGCCCTTCACCGTGCAGACGTACTGCTGGTGGGTGTGGCCGGCGAGGACGACGTCGATGTCGGGGTCGGCCTGCTGGGCGATGCGGGTGCCGGCGCCGGGGACGATGCCGCAGTCGTCGGGCTTCTCGCCGGCGTTGACGTTGTCGCCCTCGTGGACGAGCAGCACCATCGCGTGCACGCCGCGCTTCTTCAGCTCCTGGGCGGCCTTGTTCGCGGCCTCGACCTCGTCGTCGAACCGCAGGCCCTTGACGCCGTCGGCGGTGACGATGGTGGGCGTGGTCTTGGTGACGACGCCGATGAACCCGATCTTGACGCCGTTGACGCGGCGGATCGTCCAGGGGTCGAGGAGCGGCTTGTTCTTCTTCTCCAGCAGCACGTTCGCCGCCAGGTAGTCGAACTTCGCGCCCTTCCACTTGCCGGCGGGCGAGCAGCCGTCGACGGGGTGGCAGCCGCCGTTCTGGATCCGCAGCAGCTCCTGGTAGCCCTCGTCGAACTCGTGGTTGCCGACGGCGGACGCGGTGAGCCCGATGTCGTTCATGAACTGGACGGACGGCTCGTCATGGAAGGCCGCCGAGATCAGCGGGGACGCGCCGATCAGGTCGCCCTGCCCGACCGTGAGCGTGTCGCGGTTGCGCAGCTGCTTGAGGTGGGCGGCGATGTAGGCGGCCCCGCCCGCGGGGACGGAGTTGCCGTTCTCGTCGATGGCGGTGCCGGAGCTGCCGGTCGGGGGCTCCAGGTTGCCGTGGAAGTCGTTCAGCGCGAGCAGGCGCACGGACGCCGGGGGCTTGGGGTGCGCGGACGCGGGTTGCGCGGCCAGGCCCATGGCCGTGACCCCCGCGGCGGCACAGGCCAGGAGGGTGCGTCGTCGGATCATGCGCTGGACGCTAGAGAGGCCCGGCATACGGCGATCGGCGGAGTGATGACGGTTATGTGACAACTTGACCAGGGCGCCGGGCGGTTAGGCTGTGATCATGGACGAGGTGCGGGGGGACGTGGGCGCGCTGGTCGAGGCGGCCGCCGCGGCGGACGGGGTGGCGCCGCTGTCGGAGCACGCGCTGCTGGCGCTGCGCGCCGGACGCGGGGGCGTGGTCGTCCGCGACGGTGACGCGGTAGTTGGGTACGCGCATCTCGATCCGGCGACCGATGACGAGCCCGCCGCCGGAGAGCTCGTCGTCCACCCCGAGTACCGGCGCCGCGGGCACGGGCGTGCGCTGCTGCGGGCGCTGCGTGAGAGGGCCGGTGGCCCGCTGCGCGTGTGGGCGCACGGCGATCTGCCCGCCGCCGCCGGGCTCGCCGCGTCCGAAGGCATGGACCGTGTGCGCGCGCTGTTCCAGATGCGCCGTCCCGCCGAGGGCCCGCTGCCCGAGCCGGCGATCGCCGAGGGCGTCCGGCTGCGCGTGTTCGAGCCGGGACGCGACGAGGAGGCGTGGCTGCGGGTGAACGCCCGCGCGTTCGCCGACCACCCCGAGCAGGGCGCCTGGACGATCGACGACGTCCGCGAGCGCGAGGCCGAGGACTGGTTCGACCCTTCCGGCTTCTTCCTCGCCGAGCGCGGCGGTGAACTGGCCGGTTTCCACTGGACGAAGACGCATCCCGGCGGCATCGGCGAGGTGTACGTCGTCGGCGTCGACCCGGACGCGCAAGGGCTCGGCCTCGGCCGCGCCCTGACCCTCGCCGGCCTGCACCACCTGCGCGACTCCGGGCTCGGGCAGTTCATGCTGTACGTGGACGAGTCGAACACCGCCGCCGTCCGGCTCTACGAGTCGCTCGGTTTCACCCGGTACGCGGTCGACGTCATGTACGGCGCCGAGGGCGAGTAAACCGCCGTCGCCTGGCCGGTCCGGGCCGCTTCCCCATGCCCGTACGCGCAAACCGGGATGACCATGTCCGTACCGGGTTTTGGCATGTCTGAGCTGCACTGTTAACCCTGCGGCCACGCCAAATCGGGACATTTTTCGCAGTCGGGTCCGGCCCAGTTCATTCTCCGTTCACCTGGATCGGGGTGTCCGGTCACCTCGCCTGCCTACCGTCGCTTTCGACGGCGACCCCACCACCTGGTCAAACCGTGCCAAAGCGGCGGTCGGGGGACCCGCCCGACGAATCCAAGAGGAGACCTCCCGGTGAAGAACGGTTCTCGGCTCGCCGCCCTCGGCGGTGTGGTCGTCGCTGGTGCGCTGGCCCTGTCCGCGTGCGGCAGCGACGACAACAACGGCGGCGGCGACTCGGCGGGCGCCACCAGCGCCGCGGCCGCCAACATCGACTGCGCGAAGGGCGCGATCAACGCCGCCGGTTCCAGCGCGCAGAAGAACGCGATCGAGGAGTGGACGAAGGTCTACACCTCCAAGTGCTCGGGCGCGAACATCAACTACAACCCGAGCGGCTCGGGCGCGGGCGTCCAGGCGTTCACCTCCGGACAGGTCGCCTTCGCCGGCTCCGACTCGGCGCTCAAGCCCGAGGAGCACGGCCCCGCCGACGCGCGCTGCAAGGCCGGCAAGGCCATCGACCTGCCGATGGTGCCGGGCCCGATCGCGGTCGTGTACAAGCTGAACGGCGTGGACGGCCTGCAGCTGTCCCCGAAGACCCTCGCGGGCATCTTCGCCGGCAAGATCAAGAAGTGGGACGACCCGGCGATCGCCAAGGAGAACAGCGGCGCCAAGCTGCCGTCCAGCGAGATCAAGACGCTGCACCGCTCGGACGACTCCGGCACCAGCGACAACTTCACCAAGTACCTGAAGGCGACCGCGGCGGACGTGTGGTCGTTCGAGCCCGGCAAGAAGTGGGTCGCCCCCGGCGGCCAGGGCCTGAAGGGCTCCGACGGCATCTCCACCGCCCTGAAGCAGACCGAGGGCTCGATCTCCTACGTCGAGCTGTCGTTCGCCAGCAACAACAAGCTGCAGACGGCGAAGCTGCAGAACGGCGCCGGCGAGTACACCGAGATCAGCCCGGAGAGCGCCTCCAAGGCCGTCGAGGGCGCGCAGATCGTCGGCACCGGCAACGACCTCGCCCTGAAGCTGGACTACGGCACCAAGGTCGCGGGCGCCTACCCACTGGTCCTGGTCACCTACGAGATCGCGTGCGAGAAGGGCCTGCCGGCCGAGCAGGCCGCGTTCGTCAAGTCGTTCCTGACCTACATCTCCAGCCCCGAGGGCCAGCAGTCGCTGACCGCCCAGGGCTACGCCCCGCTGCCCGCCAACATCGCCACCAAGGTGCGCGAGACGGTCAAGGGCCTGTCCTGACCGGCGAGGACTCCGGCACCAGCCACAGCCCCGCCGCCGGTGATCCCGGCGGCGGGGCCGCCGCACGTCTCAGCGGTCCGGACGCGGACCGCGAGGAGGGAGACACCGTGACGAGCGACACCCCCGCCGCCCTGGCCAAGGCGGCGGAGCGTCCCCGGCCCGCGCTCTCGATGAGCACCGGCCGCGCCGGGGACCGGATCTTCGCCGGACTCAGCCGCGGCTCCGGCCTGCTGATCCTGGCGATCATGGCGGCGATCGCCGTCTTCCTGGTCTGGAAGGCGATCCCGGCACTCCAGGACGACAAGGCGAACTTCCTCACCTCGCAGGAGTGGAACCCGGACGGGGCCCCCGCGAAGTTCGGCATCGCGCAGCTCGTCTTCGGCACGCTGATGACCTCGTTCCTGGCGCTGATCATCTCGGTGCCGGTCGCGGTCGGCATCGCGCTGTTCATCACCTTCTACGCGCCGCGCCGGCTGTCCGGCGTGATGGCCTTCCTCGTCGACCTCCTGGCCGCGGTGCCCAGCATCGTCTACGGCCTGTGGGGCCTGAACTTCCTGGTCACGAAGATGACCGGGGTGTCGGAGTTCCTCAACTCCTACTTCGGCTGGATCCCGCTGTTCGGCGGGAGCGAGACCGGCGGCCGGACGATCCTCACCGCCTCCGTCGTGCTCGCCATCATGATCCTGCCGATCATCTCCGCGATCACCCGCGAGGTGTTCGTGCAGGTCCCGCACGCGAACATGGAGGCGGCGCTGGCGCTCGGCGCGACCCGCTGGGAGATGATCCGGATGGCGGTGCTGCCGTTCGGCCGGTCCGGGATGGTGTCGGCGGCGATGCTCGGCCTCGGCCGCGCCCTCGGCGAGACGATCGCGGTCGCGATGGTGCTGTCCACCACCGCCGGGATCGACTGGCACATCCTCAAGGACGGCGGCAACACGTTCGCGGCGAACATCGCCAACACCTTCGCCATGTCCGGGCCGACGGGACGCAGCGCGCTCATCGCGTCCGGCCTGGTCCTGTTCGTCATCACCCTGATCGTCAACGTGGGCGCCCGCGCGGTCGTGGCCCGCCGCAAGGAGTTCTCGTGACCTCCCTCTCCGGTACGAAGTCGTCGCCGGCGCTCGCCTCGGTGTCGGCGGGGCGCAAGGCCAAGGACCGCGCCGCCAAGGTGTTCGTGTACGCGGCGTTCGCGCTGGCGGTCATCCCGCTGGTGTCGGTGCTGTGGACAGTGATCTCCAACGGCGCCAAGCGGTTCGACGGCGTGTTCCTCACCCACTCGATGAACGGCCTGGCCAGCAAGGACGCCGGCGGCGGCGCCTACCACGCCATCATCGGCACGCTGGAGCAGGTCGGGCTGACCGCGCTGATCTCGGTCCCGCTGGGCGTGCTCACCGCGATCTACCTGGTGGAGTACGCCCGCAACGGGCGGCTCGGCCGCACCATCAGCTTCTTCGTCGACGTCATGACCGGCATCCCGTCGATCGTGTCGGGCCTGTTCGTCCTGGCGTTCTGGCTGCTCGCGCTCGGCATGGACTTCTCCGGCTTCGCGGGCGCGCTGTCGCTGACGATCCTGATGCTGCCGACCGTCGTCCGGGCCACCGAGGAGATGCTGAAGCTCGTCCCCGGCGACCTGAAGGAGGCCGCGTACGCGCTGGGCGTGCCGCGCTGGCGCACGATCATGTTCGTCGTGCTGCCGACGGCGCTGCCCGGGATCGTGTCCGGCGTCATGCTCGCCGTCGCGCGGGTGATGGGCGAGACCGCCCCGCTGCTGCTGACGATCTTCATCACGAAGGCGATCAACTCCGACCCGTTCAGCGGCGCGCAGGGCTCGCTGCCCACCTTCATCTGGGACCAGTCCACCGACCCCAACGCCAACGCGGTGGACCGCGCCTGGGCGGGCGCGCTGGTGCTGATCGTGATCATCATGCTGCTCAACCTGGCGGCGCGCCTGGTCGCGTGGCTGCGCAAGCCGTCCTCCCGATAGCCCGATAGGAGAAGAACCCACAATGGCCAAGCGGATCGAAGTCTCGGGGCTGCACGCCTACTACGGCGGCACCCACGCCATCGAGGACATCTCGATGACGGTCGAGCCGCGCTCGGTGACGGCGTTCATCGGCCCGTCGGGCTGCGGCAAGTCCACGTTCCTGCGCACCCTCAACCGGATGCACGAGGTCATCCCGGGGGCGCGCGTCGAGGGCAAGGTGATGCTGGACGACGAGGACCTGTACGCCTCGTCGGTCGACCCGGTCGCGGTGCGCCGCGTCGTCGGCATGGTGTTCCAGCGGCCCAACCCGTTCCCGACGATGTCGATCTACGACAACGTCGCGGCCGGGCTGAAGCTGAACGGGGTGCGCGGCAAGCGGCGCCTGGACGAGATCGTCGAGGAGTCGCTGCGCGGCGCCAACCTGTGGAACGAGGTCAAGGACCGGCTGAGCAAGCCCGGCGCGGGCCTGTCCGGCGGTCAGCAGCAGCGGCTGTGCATCGCCCGCGCGATCGCCGTGCAGCCGCAGGTGCTGCTGATGGACGAGCCGTGCTCGGCGCTCGACCCGATCTCCACGCTCGCGATCGAGGACCTGATCGGCAAGCTGAAGAGCCAGTACACGATCGTCATCGTCACGCACAACATGCAGCAGGCCGCCCGCGTCAGCGACCGGACCGCGTTCTTCAACATCGCCGGCACCGGCAAGCCCGGCAAGCTCATCGAGATCGACGACACCAGCAAGATCTTCACCAACCCCGAGCAGAAGGGCACGGAGGATTACATCACCGGCCGCTTCGGCTAACCTGCCGCGGTGACCGCTGATCGTCCGTCCGCGTGGGCTCGGCTGCTGAGCGGCTGTGCGTGCGCGGTTCTCGCGGCGTCCACGGCGGCGTGCTCGGGGGACGATCACCATGGCGGGGCCGCCGCCGTGCAGGCGGACCGGGCGCATTGCGGGCGCGGATGGAGCGATCCGCACCCGGGGACGCAGACGCTGACGGTCCACAACTCCGACAGCGCCGCCACCGAGGTCGACCTGATCGACCCGTCCAGCGGGGCGATCTACGCCGAGCTGGAAGGGGTCGGGCCGGGGACGACGCGGGAGATGCGGGTGACGCTCGGGGGCGGCACCTACGCGTTCTGGTGCTTCCCGGAGGGCGGGCGTCCCGTCACGGGCCCGAAGGTGTCGGTGCGCGGGCCGGCGGGCGGCCCGGCGGTCCGTCCGGTCACGCAGAACGACCTGTTTCCGGCGTTGCGGTCCTATCGTGCGTATGTGACCAAGGGCCTCGGCCTCCTGCGGGACCGCACCGACGAGCTGCGCGACGCCGTCCGGTCGGGCGACCTGGACGCGGCGCGCGGGACGTGGCTGCCCGCGCACCTGGCCTACGAGCGGCTCGGCGCCGCGTACGGCACGTTCGGCGACTTCGCCGACAGGATCGACGGGCGTCCGGCGGGGCTGCCCGGCGGCGTCCACGACTCCGGCTTCACCGGGTTCCGGCGGGTCGAGTACGGGCTGTGGCACGGGGAGTCCGCGGCGACGCTGCGCAAGCCCGCGGACCGGCTCTCCGCCGATGTCCGCGCCCTGATCGACGATTTCCCGCGCGAGCAGATCGACCCGACCGACCTCGGGCTGCGGGCGCACGAGATCCTGGAGAACACCGTGCAGTTCGAGCTGACCGGCAAGGGCGACCAGGGCAGCGGGACGTCGCTCGCCACCGCGTCGGCGAACCTCGAAGGCACCCGCGCGGTCCTCGACCCGATGCGCCCGGTGCTCAAGCCGCGGATGGACCTGTCCGGCGTCGACACCTGGCTCGACCGCACGGCGAAGCTGCTGGACGCGCAGCACCGGCACGGGAAATGGACCCCGCTGGACGAGCTGAGCACCACCGACCGCGAGCGCATCAACGGCGCCGTCGGTGAACTGGTCGAACGGCTCGCTTCGGTCGCGACGGTGGCCGCGGTGAGGAGGACGTCGTGACGGGGCCGGGGCGCCGGTCGTTCCTGCGCGGCGCGCTCGCGGCGGGCGTCGCCGGGGCGGTCACGACCGGCAGCGCGGGCGCGGCGGAACCGGAGGAACGGTCCACGCCGTCGCCGAAGGCGGCCCCCTTCCACGGTGTCCATCAGGCCGGGATCCTGGAGGAGCCGCAGGCCCGCACGATCGTCGTCGCGTTCGACGTGATCGCCGAGAGCAGGGCCGAGCTCACCGACCTCATGCGCACGCTCACCGACCGGGCGCGCACCCTGACCGGCGGCGGCGTCCCGGCCGAGCCGGGCATCAGCGCGCCGCCGCCCGACTCCGGCATCCTCGGCCCGGGCGCCCCCGCCGGCGGCCTCACCGTGACCGCGGGCGTCGGCGCGTCCCTGTTCGACGACCGGTTCGGCCTCGCGTCCCGGCGCCCGAAGCGGCTCACGAAGATGCGGACGTTCCCCGGCGACGACCTCGACCCGGCCTGGTGCCACGGCGACCTCGCCCTCACCCTCGCCGCGGCCGACGACGACACCGTCCTGCACGCGCTGCGCGACATCTGCCGGCACACCCGCGGCGGCATGCAGATCCGCTGGCGGATGAACGGGTTCTCCAACCGGCCCCGCCCGTCCGGCACGCCCCGCAACCTGATGGGCTTCAAGGACGGCATCGCCAACCCCGACGTCACCGACGCCGCCGCGATGAGCCGGCTGGTCTGGGCGGGCGGGGACGAGCCGTCCTGGACGGCCGGCGGAACCTACCAGGTCACCCGGCTGATCCGGATGCTCGTGGAGTTCTGGGACCGGGTCGGGCTGCCCGAGCAGGAGCAGATGTTCGGCCGCAGCCGCGACACCGGCGCGCCGCTGGACGGCGTCCGGGAGACCGACGAGCCCCGCTACGCCGCCGACCCCATCGGCAAGGTCATCCCGCTGACCAGCCACATCCGCCGCGCCAACCCCCGCGTCCCGGACACCGAGAGCAGCCGCATCCTGCGCCGCGCCTGCAACTACGACCGGGGCGTCGACGGCGCCGGGAACCTCGACATGGGCCTGGTCTTCACCTGCTTCCAGCAGGATCCGCACCGCCAGTTCGAGGCCGTCCAGGAGCGCCTCGCGGACGAACCGCTCACCGATTACATATCACCGTTCGGCGGCGGTTACTTTTTCGTTCTTCCCGGCGCCCGGAATCGGGTAGATCATCTCGGCCGGGGGTTGCTCCAGTAGGCGCGCGGCGCGCCTGCAGACCCCTCACCAGAGGAGGAGACATGCGGGAGACACCAGGTCCACAAGGCCGGGCCGGAACCGGGGGCCGCCGCGGCGCCCGCCGCCGGCCGGTGCTGATCGCCGCGGCGGCGGTCACGGCGGGCCTCGCCGGCCTCGCCGCGGCCTGGGGCTCGTCCGGC
>NZ_BAAAMR010000197.1:0-9763 GCF_039529375.1 Actinomadura napierensis | reverse complement strand
GCCGGCCCGGACGGCGGCGGCTGGCGGGACGAGGCGGCGAACACGGCCGGCGGCGCCCGGTGATCCGGCTGCTGCTGGTGGACGACCAGCCCCTCGTCCGCGCCGGGCTCGTCCGGATCTTCGAGGGCGAGCCGGGTCTCGGCGTCGCCGGGGAGTGCTCCGACGGCGACGAGGTGGCCGCCGCGCTCGCCCGGGTGCGGGCCGACGTCGTCCTGATGGACGTCCGGATGAAGCGAATGGACGGCGCCGAGGCCACCCGTCTGCTGCGCGCCGCGCCCGGCGCGCCGCCCGTGCTGATCCTCACCATGTTCGACGACCCGCAGGTCGTCGCCGCCGCGCTGGCCGCGGGCGCGGCCGGGTTCGTGCTGAAGGACGCGCCCTGCGAGGAGATCATCCAGGCCACGCGGGCCGTCGCGGCGGGCAACGGCTGGCTGGACCCGGCCATCGCGCCGCAGGTCATGGCCGTCTACCGGTCCCGGCTCGGGCGGACCCCGCCGCCGTCCACGCTGGACGGGCTGTCGCCGCGCGAGCGCGAGGTGCTCGCGCTGATCGGCGAGGGCGCGACCAACGCCGAGATCGCGCGGCGGCTCAACATCGCCGAGGGCACGGTGAAGACCCACGTCGGGAGCGTGTTCGCCAAGCTCGGCCTCCGCGACCGCGCCGCCGCGGTCATCTTCGCCCTCCGGCACGGCCTCGCCTGACCCTGGCTTTGACCGGCCGTTTCTACGATCGGATCATGGCGGCACCGCGCGGCGCGCATCACGTCCACGGCTTCGGGAATGGAGCATTGTCGTGAGCGACGCCATCCTGGAGTACCTGCGCGGCCTGATGTCGTCGCCATGGATCTACGTGGCCCTGTTCGGCCTGTCCATGTTCGACGCGTTCATCCCGATCTTCCCCAGCGAGACGCTGGTGGTGACCGCGGGCGTTTTCGCCCACCACGGCAAGCCCTGGCTGGCACTGGTGATCGTGACCGCGTGGGCCGGGGCGTTCTGCGGCGACCACATCTCCTACTTCATCGGCCGCTACGCGGGCGACTGGCTGGAGCGGCGGTGGCTGCGCCAGGGCACCCGCAGGCGCGACGCCTACGACCAGGCCGGGCGGATCCTCGACAAGCGCGGCGGGCTCGTCCTGCTCATCGCCCGCTACATCCCCGGCGGGCGGACGGCCGCGACCCTCGTGATGGGCGCCGTGGACTACCCGCTGCGCTCGTTCTCCCTGTTCGACGCGCTGGCCACCGGCATGTGGGCCGTGTACTCCACGATGATCGGCTACCTGGGCGGCGCGGCGTTCCAGAACGACCCGTTCAAGGGCCTGCTGCTCGGCCTCGGCATCGCGGTGGGCGTCTCGGCGCTCGTCGAGGCCGGACGCTGGCTGTGGCAGCGGTTCGGGCCCGGCGGGAAGGACGGCGGCGACCAGCGCGAGGGCGCACGGGAGCGGGCCCCCGAGCACAGGGGCGGCTGACCCGGACCGGGTCAGCGGGTAGGACGGGACCCCCGGCGGCGGCCCATCCGCACCCCGCTCAGCACCAGGTTGATCAGGAAGATCACCACGCCGATGATCAGCAGGTAGAACAGCCCCTTCACCACGACGCCGACGATGCCCAGCGCGACCGCGATGAGCAGGATGAACAGGAACAAGGCCATGGCGTTCTCCTTCCTCGGCCGGCGTGCCGGCGGTCAGCGGCGGCCCAGCCGGCGCTCGTTCGGCCCCGCCTCGTAGGGCAGCTCGTAGTAGTCGAAGACGGCCTGCTCCTCGCTCGCGGGCAGCTCCCCGTCGGTGCCGATCGACGGGGCGTTCTTCACCTGCTTCTTGTCGTGCGCGAGCCGGACGTGCCCCGGGCCCAGCGTCGCCCCCGCGAGCGGCGCGAACACCAGCCGCTGCCGGGTGGGCAGCCCCACCTTGACGGTCGCGAAGGACGGCTGGTCGGTGGCGGTGTCGACGTAGACCGCCTCCAGCTCGCCGATCCTGCTCCCGGAGGCGTCGACCACGTCGTGCCCGCGCCACTGCCGAATGTCCTCGATGGCGAACATGTCCACATCCAGCCGTCAGGTCGTTCTCTCTTCTCACCTCGTCTACCCAGTCAGCGGCGGATATGTCGCCGCCCGGCCCCCGGACGGCTCGCCGCCGCCGAGCGCGTCCCCGGCGGTCCCCCCGCGGACGTACGCCGCCAGGCTGCGGACGTTGTCGTGCCCGGACAGGCCCATCAGCATCTCGGCGGTCCACCCGTCCTCGCCCAGGTGGGCGAGCCGGGAGCGGCGGAGCTGGTGCAGGGTGAAGCCCCGCCCGGCCGGGTCGAGCCGGCGGGTGGCCCGCCTGAACAGGAAGGCGGCACGCTGGTAGGACAGCCGGCCGCGGCCGGTCACCGGGCACACGTCGCCGGCCGCCGGCACGCGGGCGGGCGCGGGCCGCCGGTCGGCCAGGAAGACCGGCCCGCGCGGCCGCCCCTCGACCAGTTCGGCGAGCCGGTGCGTCGTGCCGGGCCGCCAGTGCAGCCAGCGCTCCCCGCCGTCCCGGGTGACGCGGCCGCGGTCGCCGGCCAGGTCGAGGTCCTGGACGTCGAGCGAGAGCACCCGCTCGGCGCCGGCCGCGGACTCGTACAGCACGCGCCAGAGCGTCCTCTCGCGCAGTGGCGCGTCATCGTGCTCCAGCAGCGCCTCGACGGTCCGGCGGTCGATGACCCTGATCCGGGTGTGCGGTTCGGGCCGCCGCTCGATGCGGGCGGTGAGATCGGCCGGGTCCCAGCCGCGCCGCTCCGCCCATGCCGTGAACGACCGCAGCGCGGAGCGGTGCCGGTTCCAGGTGCGCGCCGCGGCCCCCTCCCAGGCGGCGGCGAACACCGCGCCGACGCGTTCGGCCGTCATCGCGGAAAGCGGGACGTCGTCGCCGAACTCGCGGCGCAGCCAATGGACGGTCTGGGCGTAGGAGCGGATGGTGTCCCCGTCCAGGTCCCTGCGCACCAGGAAGGCCGCGACCGCCTCGCCCAGCGTCACGCCGGCCGCGGCACCGGGGCGCGCCCGCGGGGTCACGATTCGCCGCCGGGACCGCCAGCGGGCGAAACGGTCGCATGCCGAACGGCGGCGAATTCAGTCCCAACCGCCCGCTCAAAATAGAACACAATCTCCGCGAAAGAGGCGTCCAACACGTCCACATCCTTACAGGTCGCTGCTATCCGGTCGTTTCAGGAGACGGCCGGTCATCGAGACTGGACCTTCCCCGGGGCCCTCGCGCGAGAAACCTGGCCCGGCCGACAGGAAATGGTTCCATCGGTCGTCGGCGACGACGTTCGAAGGCCACGCCATGGCCGACGAGAGGGAATTGACTATTCCCCGTCACAACGCCCGCGGACCTAGATCAACTTCTGTTGCCATGGGCAGGACTTTACCGTTGGCAGGTTCTGTCCAATGTCATCGATGCGTAGCGTGATGCCTGTTCGAAGAGCGCAGCCAATTCGCCGTCCATTGAATAATAGGCAGCCCGGCGGCGCTTTTACATAAGGGCGCTCGATCGCCCGGACCCAGGGAAGGCAACCAATGTCGCAGTACAGTCTGACCGTCGTCAACAAGTCCGAGCTCGCGAAGGGCAGTCCGACCTTCGCGGTCATGGCGGAGCTTCCGGAGGCGCAGAACGGCGACGCCCTCAGCACCGCCTGGCTCACCCAGGTGATCCACCCGGGGAACTCCTACACCTTCACGTGGGACATCGAGTGGGGGTTCGCCTGGTCGGCGAGCGGGACCCGGCAGGACTACACCTGGAGGGCGAACGGCCACATCGCCGCCGACCCGACGTCGGCGTCCCAGTGCGCCGCGGAGTTCGACTACACCAGCGGGGACTTCATGCTGACCCCCGCGACCCACGTTCCGGCTCCGGACCACGACGCGCTGTTCATCAACGACAGCGGGGCGATCCCGAAGCCCAGCACCCAGCCCAGTTCGGTCGCCGTCACCCTCGACGGGCAGGCCGTGTGCGTCGTCGACGCCGGCCCGAACGTGCAGCACCAGTTCACGCTGCACCCCACCTACTACATCGTCGCCGGCAGCTACAAGCACTCCCAGATGGTCGACGCGGCCTCGCTCACGCAGCAGGCGGTCCTGTCGTACCAGTCGGGCATCGCGGACAAGACCGCGGTCCTCGACGGCCAGAACATCTGGCACATCCAGAACAGCAGCGAAGTCGACCTCTCCGGCGTCCTGCTGTCCTGATCCCGCCGGCCGAGTGAACGACGAGGACGCACGGTGCCCGCTCCGGACCTTCGATCCGGTGCAGCGCACGCCGTTTCCCGGGGCGGGCGCCGGGCGTCCGATCGCAATGGAGCACAAGGAGAACTCGATGGTGCAGTTGCTGCAGGGCAGGCCGCACATGCTCGACCAGACGAACCGGGCGGTGCGAAAGCACATCAGCGACCGGTGCGTTGATCTGGATTTCGCCGATCTGTGGAATACCGGCAACAGGATCGCGTTGTCGAGCGGGCGCAATCCCGTCAGCATTCACAATCAGGGCGTCGGTTTCGACGTCGTGGACAACACCGGCCACGCTTACGGCCGGGGCCAGCAGATCGCCGCCAAAGGCGGTAACGCGACGTATGCCGTCGTCCGGCTGGCGGACAGCCTGAAAGAGAACGGACAGGACCCGCACCACGCCGCCGCCGTGATGGCGGCGGTGCGGAACGCCTTGCAGCTCAGCGCGGGCAGCGATCCGGGGCACGTCTACCTGGTCGTGCCGTAGTCCTTTTTGCAAGTGACCAGACCATAAGAGACAGGAATTGAGTTCATGAGCACAGATGATGCGAACGGGCGTGCTTTCGCCCGCCCGCCGGCCGGCTTCGGCGCGGGGCTGCCCAGCGGCAGCGCGGAGATCTCCCCGCGGAGCCGGGGGTCCGCGGTCGCGCAGGCCGCCTCCGCGCTCGCTCCCACCCTCGGGACCGACGTGATCCCGAGCGCCGTGATCGACGCGCGGGAGGAGATCGCCGAGTCGATCCGGCTCGGCGGCGGCGCGCGGTCGGCGTCCGGGAACGCGCGGGGTTTCGAAGGAGAGGGGAACGTGCAGGGCGTGGCGATCGGGCTGGACGACCCGGCGACGACGACCGACCCCGGAGAACCGGTCCTCACCGTGTACGTGGCCGAGCCGCCGTCCTGCGACGACGACGTCCGGTCGGTGATCGTGGACGGCATGGGGGTCCGCGCGGCCGGCGATCTGCCCGTGCGCGTCGTCACGAGCGGCGTCTTCGAGCCGCTGGTGAACCGGGCGGCCGTCCGGCGGGCGCCCGGCGGGTTCTCGGCCACGAACGTCGGCTACGGCCTCGGCACGCTCGGCTGCCTGGCCGTGGGCGGCGACGACCCGCGCGACGAGCGGCTGCTCTGCCTCAGCAACAACCACGTCTTCGCCCTGTCGAACGAGGGCGGCCTCGGCGACTGCATCTGCCAGCCGTCGGTCAACGACGGCGGAACCTGCCCGGACGACCAGATCGCCGTGCTCGAATCCTTCTATCCGATCAGTTTCGGCGCGGGCACGAACTACGTCGACTGCGCCGTGGGCTGGTGCCTGCCGGAGGAGGTGACGCCGAGGCTCGGCGTCCAGACCGCCGAGGGTGTCGAGTACTTCGACATCAGCGCGCAGATCAGGGCGGCGGAACTGCGGATGCTGGTCGGCAAGTCCGGCCGGACCACGCAGCTGACCCGGGGCACGGTCGTGTCCATCGACTACAGCGGCTGGATCCCCTACGGGCCTCCGGGCGACGCCTACTTCGCGAACCAGATCATCGTCGAGGGCGCCGAGGGACGGCCGTTCGCCGCGACGGGGGACTCCGGGTCCGTCGTCTGGACCTGGGACCACCGCAGGCACCCGGTCGGCCTGCTCTTCGCCGGGTCGGGCAACTACGGGATGCTCAATCCGATGGGCGCGGTCCTGAACGCCCTGGACATCAACCTGTACGTGCACGGCGGCGCCGCGGCCGCGTAGCAGGACGCGAGAGGCGGGCGGGAAGGGCGACTCGGGAGCCTCCCATCCCCGCGGTAGATGGCGGCGGCCCCGCTGGGCCGCCGCCATCGGCGGTCGGGTTCACGGGCGCCGCATCAGCTCCGCCATGGCGGGCATGGAGGCGGGCAAGGGGGGCGATCTCATGCGTGTGCTGGCGGTTAACACCGTTCTTCCGGAACATCGCTACGACCAGCGGCAGATCACCGAGCGCGTGGCGGCGACGGTGAAGGCCGACCAGCGGCTCGTCGAGCGCTTCCACGCCGCGACGCGGGTGAGCGGGCGCAACCTCGCACTCGCGATCGAGGACTACGACCGGCTCACCGGCTTCACCGCCGCCAACGACGCCTACATCACCACCGCCCTGGACCTGGCGGAACGGGCCGTCGGGAAGGTCCTGGACGCGGCGGGCCTCGACCCTCGGCAGGTCGACCACCTGGTGTTCTGCTCTTCGACCGGCGTGGCCACGCCGTCGCTGGACGCCGCGCTCGCGCAGCGCACGGGCCTGCGCGAGGACGTCAAGCGGCTGCCGGTGTTCGGGCTCGGCTGCGCGGCGGGCGCCGCCGGGCTGTCCCGGCTGCACGACTACCTGCGCGCCTGGCCCGAGCAGGTCGCGGTGCTGGTCTGCGTCGAGCTGTGCTCGCTGACCGTCCAGCGCGACGACGCCTCGGTGGCCAACCTAGTCGGCAGCGGCCTGTTCGGCGACGGGGCCGCGGCGGTGGTGGCGGCCGGCGACGAGCGGGACACCGGCGGGCCGCCCCCGGACGGCCCCGGCTGGGGGCCCCGCGTCGTCGCGACCCGCAGCCGGCTCTATCCCGACACCGCCCGGCTGATGGGCTGGAACGTCGGCGAGCACGGATTCCGCATCGTCCTGGCCGCCGACCTGGTCGACCACGTCGAGGCGAGCCTGGCCGGGGACGTCGCCGCCTTCCTGCGCGACCACGGCCTGTCCCCCGGCGAGATCGCCTCGTGGGTCTGCCATCCGGGCGGCCCCAAGGTGATCGAGACGATCGCCGCGGCCTTCGGGCTCGACGACGGCGAGCTCGACCTCACCTGGGACTCGCTCCGCAAGGCCGGCAACCTGTCGTCGGTGTCGGTGCTCAACGTGCTGGAGGAGACGATCGCGCGGCGTCCGCGTCCACCGGACGCGCCCGGCCTGCTCATGGCCCTCGGTCCGGGCTTCTCCGCCGAGATGGTGCTGCTGAGGTGGTGATCGTCTGATCGCGTACGCCGTCCTGATACTGCTCGTCGCCGCCGAGCGGGTCGCCGAGCTCGTCCTGTCCCGGCGCCATCTCGCGTGGGCGCGGCGGCGCGGCGGCGTCGAGCACGGCCGGCGGCACTATCCGGGGTTCATCGTCGTCCAGCTCGTCCTGCTGGCCGGCGCGCCGCTGGAGGCGTGGCTGCTGAACAGGCCGTTCATCCCGGCGCTGGGGTGGCCGATGCTCGCCGCGGCCGTCCTCGCCCAGGGGCTCCGCTGGTGGTGCATCGGGACGCTGCGCGAGCAGTGGAACACCCGCGTGGTCATCGTCCCGGGCCTCCCGCTCGTCGACCGGGGCCCATACCGGCGCCTGCGCCATCCGAACTATGTCGCGGTCGTCGCGGAGGGCATCGCGCTGCCGCTCGTGCACACCGCCTGGCTGACGGCGTCGATCTTCACCATCGCCAACCTGGCGATGCTGAACGTCCGTCTCCGCGTCGAGAACACCGCGCTTCACCAGGCGGCCGAGGCCGCGACACCGCGGTGACGGCTCCGCGCTGTTGACCGCTTGTTTACGGAGCGTGCTCCGGGGTACCCGGCGTTCGTCGGTGGGCAAGGTCGTTTTCCGCGGGCGGGAGGGACGGGCAGTGGCGTTTCCGGGGGCGTCCCTGGCCAGGGCGGTGCTGGGCGTGCCGGTCGCCGCGGCGGACGCGGCGTCGACGCTGGCGGTCCGGGGTGCGGCGGCGGGCGCGCGGACCACCGCGGCGGGCGTCCGGACGACCGTCCGGATCGCGGAGGCGGGGGCGCGGAGCGCGGGCGTGCTGCCCGGCGAACCGGGCGGCTCCGCCGATGACCGGCCGGGCATGGTCTCGGCCGTCCGCGAGAAGGCCGACGAAAGCATGCGCCGCGCGTCCCGGGTCACCGGCACGTTCGCGGCGCTGGCCGCCGGCGGGCGTAGGCGGCGCGTGTGGGCGCACAACGGACGCGCCCACATCCAGGTGAACGGGATGGCCGGCACCGGGGACCACCACCGTCGCTACGTGCGGGCGCTGACGGAAGCGCTGCGCCGGCTGGACGGGGTGAACTGGGCGGAGGTCAACGCGGTCACCGGCCGCGTCCTGGTGACGTACGCGGAAGGCGCGGTAGACCCTGGCGCCCTGGTCGCCACCGTCCAGGACGTGGAGGAGGCGCACCACGCCGACGGGTTCGACGAGGACGCGCACGCGCCGCAGCCCGATGACGAGATGGCGTGGGCGGCGGCCACGTCCGCCCTGGTCGCCGACTGCGCGGGAGCGGTGGGCTCGGCGGTCGGCAGGCTGACGAGCCTCCCGCCGGTCCCCAGCCCGGTGCGGGCGGCGGTGTCGGTGGCCGATTCGCTGCCGCACGTCCGGTCGGTGCTGGAGCGGCGACTGGGCCTGCTCCGCGCCGACGCCCTGCTCGGCACCGCCAACGCCGTCGTCCAAGGCGCGTCGCAGGGGGTCGCGCCGCTGGCCGCCGACGCCGCGCACCGCGTCTTCCAGCTCTACGAGATCGGGGCGCGCCGGGACGCGTGGCGGCGCCGCGAGCCCCACCTCGCGGCGGGCGAACAGCCGCAGGTGGCCGGCACCCGGGCCGAGCGGCCGTGCCCGCTGCCGGACGGCCCGGTGGAGAAGGCGGGGAACCGGACGGCGCTCGGGCACCTGCTCGGCGGGGCCGGCGTCCTGGCGAGCACGCGGGACGCCTCGGCCGCCGCCGACCTGGTCCTGGCGACCGTGCCCAAGGCGGCGCGGCACGGACGGGAGGCGTTCGCCGCGGTGCTGGCGCACGACATGGCGGTCCGCGGCACGGTCGTGCTGGATCCCCTCGCCCTGCGCCGGCTCGACCGGGTCGACGCCGTCGTCATCGACTCCCAGGTGCTGTGCAACGGGGGACTGCGGCTGCTGTCGGCCGTCGCCACCGCCGACGGCATGGACGACGCGGACGTGTGGCGCGCCGCCGGCACGGTCCTGTCGGGCCGCGAGTCCGGCGACCTCGCCGGGCCCGGTCCCTGGCCCGCGGACGACAGCCGATGGCGCCTGGTGCGGGCGGTGGACGCCCCGTCCGGCGGCCCCGCCGACCCGCAGGGCGTCACCCTCGACCTGATGGACGGCCGGGACCGGCGCTGCGGCCGGGTGCGGGTCGGCTCGTCGCTCGACCCGCTGGCGGAGGCGCTGCTGTCGGTGGCGCACGAGGCGGCCGACGTGGTCGTCCTGACCGAGCACGCCAGCATCCAGGAGCTGGTGGCCTGGGGTGACGACTCCCCCGTCGCCGTCGACGACCTCGCCGACTCCGTCCGCGCCCTGCAACGCGACGGCCACGTGGTGCTGGCCGTGTCCTGCGGGCAGGACGAGGCGCTCGACGCGGCCGACGTCGGGGTGAGCGTGCTGCGCGGGCGCGGGCTCGCCGACTGGTGCGCGGACATCGTGTGCGGGCCGGGGCTCGCCGAGGCATGGCGGCTGCTCACCGCCGTCCGGCCCGCGCGGCGCGCCAGCGACCGCGCCGCCGAGCTGTCGCTGAGCGCGTCGGCGCTGGGCGCGCTGCTGATCGCCGGCCGCCGGCCCCGGCGCCGCGCGG
>NZ_BAAAMR010000196.1:0-9766 GCF_039529375.1 Actinomadura napierensis | reverse complement strand
GTGGGGGCTGCGCCCCCACGCCCGGGCTTCTGATGGGTTCGTCAGGCTGTGTAGCGGAGGACGGCGCCTACGTGGAGGTTGGCGTTGGGGCCGTCCGACGGGAGGACGACCAGGTCGCCGTCGGTGGCGGTGACGGCTCTGACGAGGGCGGCGTCGGCGCGTTCGGGGGTGGGGTCGGCGACGCCGAACTCGCTGCGGAGCTCGTCGGGGTCGGCGGCCACCTGGCCGGGCTCCGGGCCGATCCACAGGCGGGCGGGGGAGTCCGGGTCGTCGTCGAGCAGGAGCGTCTCCACCTGGCCCTGCCGGACGGCCTCGACGGTCGCGGGGAGGCCGGCGACGGCGCGTTGGCCGTTGGCGAGCTCGCGGTCGAAGCGCTCGGCGACGGCCATGACCCGTTCGGTCGTCTTCAGCTCCAGGACGCGGCGCACTTCGGCGTCGAGGTCGGGGTCGCCGACGTTGGTGTTCTTGTCGGTCTCGACGGTGCGTTCCAGGACGTACTCGGAGACCTCCTCCAGGACGGCGTTGCGGGCGCGGGTGTCGCCCGCGATGAGGACGGCCTCGGCGCCGCAGCGTTCGGCGGCGCGGTCGATCTCGTGCGCGACCTTCTTGGCGTTGGACTTCCAGACGTTCTCGGAGGAGCGCTGGAAGCGGGACTGGTTCCAGTCGCCCGCCTTCGTCTTGCGGATCGGGTAGTCCTCGTCGCCCTGGACGTCGATGTGCTCGTGGCGTCCGTCGGCGCGGACGCAGTCGATGGCGCCGCCGCGGCGGTCGACGACGGCCAGCAGGTGCGGGAACCGCTCACCGCGGTCGGCGAGGTAGGGCACGACGTGCGGGAGCGGGGCGACGGTGGCCTGCGGGACGCTGGGCGGGCCGGGGAGCCGGCCGCGGTGCACCACCTCGCCGTCCGCCGCGAAGACCACGAAGCCTTCGGAGCGGCGCAGGGCCATCTCGTCGAGGACGGCCTGCTCGACGGCGCGGAGGGTGGCCTCGGGGGCGTGCTGTGCCTCCAGGTCCGCGCGCAGCGCCCGCCACCGCAGCTCGGCGGCCTTGGACGCGTCCTCGGTCGTCCGGGTGAGGTCGGCGTACACCGACGCGTAGGGGCCCGGGCGTTGGTACAGCGTCTTGAGGAATGACAGCTCCATAGGGTGGCCGTACCCGATCCCTCTGGGGCAAACGTAAAGAATGTGGCGATTGGGGCGTTCTATCCCTCGGCGGACTGCTGCAGGCGGGCGTAGGCCAGCTGAAGCCAGTCGGAGCCCGCCACGGCCGTCATGGTGGCGCCGGCCAGCCGGGTCGCGTCCGGCGCGAAGACGAGCCCGGCCGCGTAGGCGGTCGCGACCCACTGGCCGGTGCAGAACGGGCAGGTGATCAGCTCGCCGACGGCGTGCCGGACGCCGTGGCCGCGGGCCTCCTCGGCGAGCTCGGCGGGGCCGGACGTCCCGGAGTAGCGGGTGAACGGGGCGCGCAGCGGGCTCGTCACCGGGTCCTTGGCGATCAGCCGCGACAGCTTGTGCGTGGTGATCGTCATCAGCGCGAGGTCGCCGAGCCCGACGGGGGGCGTGCGGCCGCGGCGCCGCCAGGCCAGCAGCGCGATCGCGCCGGTGGTGACCGCGTACACCGCCATGGTGCCGAGGTAGGAGCCGAGCGGGCGGTCCGCGTCTCCGGCGTACTCGTCCTTCTGCTTGCGGGCGGTGTCGACGACGGTGTTCATGCCTGTTCCTTTCCGGGCGGGACGATCACACAGAACTCGTTGCCCTCCGGGTCGGCGCACACCGTGGTGGGCCAGCCGTCGTCGACGAACGGGCCGCGCACGACGGTGGCGCCGAGCGCCGTGACGCGGGCCAGCTCGGCGTCCATGTCGGCGACCCGCAGGTCCGGGTGCATGCGGTTCTTGACGGTCTTCGGTTCGGGGACCCGCTGCAGCAGCAGGCGGGGGCCCCTGCCGCGGGGGTCGGTGAGGCCGACGTACGGGGGGTCGTAGCCGCCGCGCTCGTAGCCGAGGGCGGCGGCCCAGAAGTCCGCCAGCGCGTCGGGGTCCGCACAGTCCAGGACGAAGACGAGCTCCATCAGTGGTCGCGCAGCGCCTTCACCAGCTGGGACTTGTTCATCGACGAGCGTCCCTCGATGCCGATCTCGCGGGCCCGCTTCATCAGGTCTTCCTTGGTCCAGTCGTCGTAGGAGGGGTTCTTGCCGCCCTTGCTGCCGACCTTCTTGCCGCCCTGGTTCGCGGACGCGTTGGCGATCCGGGCCGCCTTCTCCTTGCTCTCGCCCTTGTCGCGGAGCTTCTGGTACTTCTTCTCGTCCTTGATCTGTGCTCTGGGCATATGAAGTGACTACCCGGTATGCGCCGTCCACACATGGAGTCCCCTTATCGGGGACAATGGCCTCCGGAAAGGGGACACGTGCGCATCGGCATCCTGGGCCCGCTGGCCGTGCGGGACGAGGCCGCGCGACCGGTCGAGGTCAGCGGTCCACGGCTGCGCGCGCTGCTGGTCCGGCTGGCGGCCGAGGCCGGGCGGCCCGTGTCGGCCGAGCGGCTGCTGGACGACCTGTGGGACGGCGCACCGCCCGCCGGGGGAGGCAACGCGCTGCAGGCGCTGGTCTCGCGGCTGCGCGGCGTCGCGGGCCGCGACCTGGTCGAGCACGGCCCGGGCGGCTACCGGCTGGGGATCGACCCGGGCGAGGTCGACGCGGTCGCGTTCGAGCGCGCCGTCGCCGCCGCCCGCAAGGAGCACGATCCGGCGCGCCGCGCGGACGGGCTGCGCCGCGCCCTGGATCTCTGGCGCGGTCCCGCGCTGGCGGACATCGCCGACGCCGACTACGCCCATGCGGCGATCGGCCGGCTGGGCGAGCTGCGCCTCGCCGCCGTCGAGGACTGGGTGGACGCGGAGGCCGCCGCCGGCAGGCCCGTCCCGCCGGTCGCCGAACTGGAGCCGCTGGCCGCCGCGCACCCGCTGCGCGAACGGCTGCGCGGCCAGCTCATGCGGGCGCTGTACGCGGCGGGACGGCAGGCCGACGCCCTGCAGGTGTACGAGGAGACGCGGCACGCGCTCGCCGACCGGCTCGGCGTGGACCCGTCCCCGGAACTGTCCGCCGTCCACCTGTCGATCCTGCGCCGCGAGACCGCCGTGCCCGTGGCGCCCGCCGCGCCGGCCTTTTCCGAGGCGCCCGCGAGCCTCGCGCCGGAGCCGCCGCGCACGAACCTGCCGGCGCAGCTCACCAGCTTCGTCGGGCGGGAGGAGGAGTCGCGCCGGATCGGCAAGCTGCTGCGCGAGTCCAGGCTCGTCACGCTGACCGGGCCGGGCGGCGCGGGCAAGACGCGGCTGGCCGGCGAGACCGCCGCCGGGCTGCTGGACGGCATGCCGGACGGCGTGTGGTTCGTCGCGCTCGCCCCCGTCAGCGACTCCGGCGACCTCGTGCAGGCCCTGATCACCGCCCTCGACGTCCCCGACACCGTCCGCAAGGGGGAGGCCCGCACCGTCCCGCGCCCCCTCGAACGGCTCACCGACTTCCTGACCGCCAAGCGGATGCTGATCGTCCTCGACAACTGTGAGCACCTCGTCGACGCGGTCGCGGAGCTGGCCGGCCACATCCTCGCCCAG
Organism: Actinomadura napierensis; assembly: GCF_039529375.1. Classification (NCBI taxonomy): domain Bacteria; kingdom Bacillati; phylum Actinomycetota; class Actinomycetes; order Streptosporangiales; family Thermomonosporaceae; genus Actinomadura; species Actinomadura napierensis. Next base: position 6,164 of record NZ_BAAAMR010000196.1, on the reverse strand, counting down.
GCCCCCGGCGTGCGGATCCTCGCGACGAGCCGCGAACCGCTCGGCATCACCGGCGAGTCGCTGTGCCCCGTCCCGTCGCTGCCGCTGCCGCCCGAGGACGGCGGGCCCGAGCCGGCGGACGCGCTCGGGTACGCGGCGATCCGGCTGTTCGCCGACCGGGCCGCGGCGGTGCGCCCGGGCTTCGCGGTCGGCGCCGGCACCGCGGGCGACGTCGTGGCGATCTGCCGCGCGCTCGACGGCATCCCGCTCGCCATCGAACTGGCCGCCGCGCGGCTGCGCTCGCTCACCCCGCGGCAGGTCGCCGACCGGCTCGGCGACCGGTTCCGGCTGCTCACCGCCGGCAGCCGCGCCGCGCTGCCCCGGCACCGGACGCTGCGCGCCGTCGTCGACTGGAGCTGGGACCTGCTGGACGGCGCGGAACGCACCGTGCTGCGCCGGCTGTCGGTGTTCGCGGGCGGCGCCACCCCGGAGAGCGCCGTGCGGGTGTGCGGCCTGGACGCGCCCGACGCCCCCCACCCCGACGACGTCATCGACGTGATCGCCGCGCTGGTCGACAAGTCGCTGGTGATGGCGGACGGCAACGCCGACGTGCGCTACCGGCTGCTGGAGACCGTCCGGGTCTACGCGGCGGAGAGGCTGGACGAGGCGGGCGAGGCCGATCGCGTCCGCTCCGAGCACGCCGCGTACTGCGTCGACCTCGCCGAGCGCGCCGAACCCGAGCTGCGCCGCGCCGACCAGCTCCGCTGGGCCGCGCGGCTGACCGCCGAACGCGACAACTGCAGCGCGGCGTTCCGCCACCTGACCGCCGTCCGCGACGTGCGGGCGGGGCTGCGCCTCGTCGCGGCCCTGGTGTGGTTCTGGATGATGCGCGACATGGAGCTGGAGGCGGGCGGCTGGGCCCGGTCCGTCCGCGGGATCGCGGGCGACACGGCGCCGCCGGGGCTGGAGGAGGAGTACGCCATGTGCGTCATCTCCGCCGACCTCGTCACCGAGCTGTCGTCCCCCGAGGGGACGACGAACGAGTCGCTGCGCGCGGCCCTCGACCGCGTGATGCGGTTCGTCCCGGACTCGCCGCGCCACCCGGCCCTCGCCCTGGCCGGCCCGGCCAGCAGCATCTTCGCCGGCGACCTGGAGGAGACCCGGCGGCGGCTGCACGGCGTGGAGGACCACCCCGACCCGTGGGTGCACGGCATCGTCCGGGTGATCCTCGGGCACATGGCGCTGAACGCCGGCGAGATCGACCGCGCCGCCGACGAGGCGGCCGAGGGCTGCGTCGTGTTCCGCGAGCTCGGCGACAGGTGGGGCCTGATCATGGGGCTCAGCGCCATGATGCAGGTCGCCTTCGCGCGGGGCGAGCTCACCGAGGCGCTCAGGTACGGCGAGGAGGCGCTCGGGTACACCCGCGAGGGAATGAGCGCCGAGGCGAGCGCCGGGATGCTCACCGCAGTCGCGCGCGTGCGCGCCATGATGGGCGACGTCGAGCAGGCCCGCCGTGACCTGGACACCGCCTCCGCGGCGATGGAGCGCGCCGGCGAGTTCGCGGACGCCGCGGCCGCCCTGCTCCTGCGCTGCGACCTGGCGCTGCAGGAAGGCGACACGGAGACCGCCCGCGACTACGCCGACCGCGCCTACAAGTGGGTCGAGCCGCGCCGGCGCCGTCCCGACTTCAGCCGGGAGATCCGCCTCACCTACTGCAGGTTCGGCTGCCTCGCCGAGGAGGAGGGCGACCTGGCGACGGCGACCGCCTGGCACGCGCGCGCGTGGGACGACCTCCCCCGCGACTGGATCACGGGCAACCCGCTGCTGGCGGCCCTGCTGGAGGGGCTCTCGGCGCTCGCGGCGGCGCGCGGCCATCCCGTCCGTGCCGCGGAGCTGCTCGGCACCGCGCACGGCCTGCTGGGCTTCCGCCACGAGGGCTCGCACGAGGTCCGCCGGGTGGTGCCCGCGGTGCGACGCGAGATCGGCGAGGCCGCCTTCGAGGAGGCCTACGAGCGCGGCCGCCGCGTCACCCGCGACGACCTCTTCGCCGGTGTGTCCGGCATCGTCGAATCGGCCTGACCGGCGCCGACCTCCCGGTCACCGGGACCGGGGCGGCGCGACGCGACCGCGCCGCATAGCGTCCCGCCCGTGCCGACACCGCCGACCCTGACCGAGGCCGCCGAGGCGCTGCGCGCCGGCGCCGTGACGAGCGTCCGCCTCACCGAGGACGCCCTGGCCGCCGCCGACCGGCTGGACGGCTCCCTCGGCGCCTACCTCGCCCGCTTCGACGAGTCCGCGCTGGCCCGCGCCGAGCAGGCCGACCGGGAACTCGCCGCCGGCGCCGACCGGGGCCCGCTGCACGGCATACCGTTCGGGATCAAGGACGTCATCGCGGTGGCCGAGGGCCCGACCACCGCGCAGAGCACCGTCCTGGACCCGCAGTGGGGGGCCGGACGCGACGCGCCCGTCGTCGCCCGGCTGAAGGCCGCCGGCGCGGTGATCACCGGCAAGACCTGCACGATGGAGTTCGCGTGCGGGATGCCCGACCCGTCCGGGCCGTTCCCGATCCCGCGCAATCCGTGGGACACCGCCGCCTGGCCCGGCGGCTCCAGCTCCGGCACCGCCGGCGGCGTCGCCGCCGGCATGTTCCTCGCCGGGCTCGGCACCGACACCGCGGGCAGCATCCGCATCCCGGCCGCCTTCTGCGGCGTCACCGGCCTGATGCCCACGTTCGGGCGCGTCCCCAAGTCCGGGGTCGTCCCGCTCGGCTACAGCCTCGACCACGTCGGGCCGCTGGCGCGCAGCGCGCGGGACTGCGCCGCCGTCCTCGGCGCCATCGCCGGCCCCGACCCCACCGACCCCGACGCGTCCTCGCTCCCGTACGCCCCGCCGGTTTTCGACGGGACGCTCGACGGCGTCCGCGTCGGCGTGGTCCGCGACCACCATTTCCCGGACGACGCCGACCCCGCGCTGGCCCCGGCGTTCGACGAGGCGCTGCGCGTCCTCGCCGGGCTCGGCGCCGCGCTCGTGGAGGTGTCGCTCCCGTACTGGGCCGAGACGATCACTGCGAACTTCGTCACGATGGGCGCGGAATCCCTCGCCTACCACCGCGCCGACCTCGCCGCCCGCTGGGACGACTACGCCCCCTCCACCCGCCTCGCGCTCGCCCGAGGGGCCCTCGCCACCGGCGCCGACTACGTCCAGGCCCAGCGCGTCCGCCGCGTCGCCCAGCAGGCGCTCGCCCGCCTGTTCGACGACGTGGACCTCATCGCCGCGCCGACGCTCGGCATCGGCGCCCCGCGCTACGCCGACATCACCGACGCCGCCGGCAACATCAACGTGGACGCCACGTCCCGGTTCTTCTTCACCCCGTACTGGGACTGCGTCGGCAACCCCGTCGTCGCCGCGCCGATGGGGACGACCGCCACCGGGCTGCCGCTGTCCGTCCAGCTCGCCGGCCCCGCCTTCGGCGAGGCGGGCATCCTGCGCGCCGCCGACGCCTACCAGCGCGTCACCGACTGGCATCTCCGCGTCCCACCCCTCGCCGCCGCGCAAGGAGACGACCGTTGACCGAGACCGTCCCCACCGACGACCCGACCGGCGCGACCCCCGAGGTCGGCGCGGACGTGGCGGCCATGCTGGCCCGCTGCGGCCTGCCCGCCGGACCGTACGAGCTGGCCTACCTGACCGCCGAGTACCCGTACCTGAAGGCCGGCATCGACATGCTCTACGCGGTGACCGAAGCGAGGGACGCCGACCCGGTGCTCCACTTCCGGGCCGGCGTCCCCGACGCCCGCTGACATCGCCGTACCGTTCAGGCGCGGCGCGAGTACATGCGCATGGCCAGCGGGAACGTGACGACGACGATCCCCGCCGCCCACGCCAGCGTGTACCAGACGTGGTTGCCGACCGGCCCGCCCACGGTGAGCGCCCGCACCGCGTCCGCCAGGTGCGTGACCGGATTCACCTTCGTCCACGCCTCCAGCCAGCCCGGCATCGTGGACGTGTCCGGCACCAGGATGCTGCTGCCGAACGTGAGCGGCATCACCCAGATGAACGCCAGGCCCTGCACCGTCTCCGGCGACGGCGCCACCAGCCCGACCAGCACCGAGATCCAGCACACCGCCAGGTAGAAGACGTACGCCAGCGCGAACGCGCCGAGCACCGACAGCGGGTCGGTGTGGAACCGGAACCCCAGGATCGAGCCGAAGCCCACCAGCACGACCATCACGGTCAGGAACCGGACCGTGTCCCCGAGCACCGACCCGATCAGCGGCGCCGACCGGGCGATCGGCAGGCTCCGGAACCGGTCGAACACCCCCTTGTGGATGTCCTCGTTCAGCGCCGTCCCGAGACCCATCGTCGCGAACATCGCCATCTGCGCCACCAGCCCCGGAAGCAGCTGCTGCAGGTAGGCGTGCGTGTCGCCCGCGAGCGCACCGCCGAACACGTACAGGAACAGCAGCAGGAACACGATCGGCATCAGCGTCGTGTCCAGCAGCTTCTCCGGCGAATGCCTCAGCTGCGCGATGTTGCGCCACGCCAGCGTCAACCCATGCCGCAGCGTCCTGCGCGGGCTGATCCGCGCAGGCGGGCCGGACGTGGCGGGCGCCTCGACGGTCATCGTGCTCATGCCATGCTCCCCTCGGAGATCAGGTCGGCCTGCCGCTCCTCCGCGACATGGCCGGTGAGTGTGAGGAAGACCTCGTCCAGGCTCGGCAGCCGCAGCGACAGTTCCGCCGCCACGATGGACGCCTCCTCCAGCCGCCGGACCAGCGCCGGCAGCAGCTTCGGGTCCTGCACCGGCGCCGTGACCAGGCCCGTCGCCCCTTGGACGTCGGGCCGCTCGCCGGTCAGCTCCGCCACGATGGCGGTGAGCTGCGCCGTCCGGAACATCTCGGTAGCCCGGACTGCGAGGGTCTGCCGCCCGATCCGCGACTTCAGCGCGTCGGACGTCCCCTCCGCGATCATCCGGCCGTGGTCGAACACCGCGATCCGGTCGGCGAGCGCGTCCGCCTCGTCCAGGTACTGGGTGGTCAGCAGCACGGTCGCACCGTCGTCGACCACCTCGCGGACCGTGTCCCACACCTCGTTGCGCGCCCGCGGGTCCAGCCCGGTCGTCGGCTCGTCCAGGAAGATGACCTCGGGACGGTTGATCAGGCTCGCCGCCAGGTCCAGCCGCCGGCGCATGCCGCCCGAGTACGTCTTCACCGCACGCGACCCCGCCTCGGTGAGCCGGAACCGGGCCAGCAGCTCCCGTGCCCTCGCCTTCGCGTCGGCCCGGCCGAAGTCCAGCAGCCGCGCGATCATCACCAGGTTCTCGGTGCCGGTCAGCTCCTCGTCCACCGACGCGTACTGCCCGGTCAGCCCGATCATCGCGCGCACCCGCGCCGCGTCCTTGACCACGTCGTAGCCGCACACCGCGGCGCGGCCCTCGTCCGGCTTCAGCAGCGTCGCGAGCACCCGGACGGCGGTCGTCTTCCCGGCCCCGTTGGGGCCGAGCACGCCGAGCACCGTCCCGCGCTTCGCGGCGATGTCCACCCCGTCCAGGGCCACCGTCTCCCCGAACCTCTTCCGCAGGCCCTCGGCCTGGATCACATCGTCCATCAGTCGGCCTCTCACAGATCCTCGTGCTGACATCGCCAAGCGTCCGCGAGGTCCCTGACACGGCGCGCACATCGCCGCCCGGACGCTGACGCCCGACTGACACGCCGCTGACGCCGACCGCCCGCACCCCCGTGACCAGCGGGTTTCCCGAGCCCGTCCGCCAGGTGTCCAAAGGGTGGCACCGCCGATTTGACGGACCGTACGAGGCTGCCTAATGTTCTTCCTGCCCCAAGGGGATGCGGGACGCCGAGAGGCGGACGGCCCCGGGGGAAGCTACCGAGAGAAAACGGTTCGAAGCCTGCTTCGGAGCGAGGTACTCTTGAGTGGAAGGCCCGAGAAGGGATGCAGGACGCCGCAAGGTGGCCGGCCCTGGGGACTCCAGCGCACGATCAGACACAGGCGATCTTGGTCGCCCGTGATGGTGCGCGGCGGACGGGCCGAGAACCTGAAGATCGACTCAGCGAGTCGGGTTGACAGGATCGAAAGTTCCGGTAAGTTAGAAGGGTTGCCCCGGAGCGAGGTTCGCGAGAGCGGATCGAGCGCGGTGGGTGTCCGTTTCTTGAGAACTCAACAGCGTG